>NZ_JAUBUJ010000010.1:83560-119963 GCF_036705405.1 Microcoleus sp. B13-B6 | reverse complement strand
CGTCCCGCCCGTCCTTTTTGGACGGGCGGGACGCCCATCCCACAAACTTGTGGAAGTTATTTAATTCTCATTCCTAAGCTGACGCCCGCACTCCCACAGTCGCAAACCCGCTCTTCTGACTCATTGGGTCAAAACCGTTGGCGGGGAGTGGAATCAAGAGCTGTTTCGGGCCCCATTTCCAACAGGGTTATACTTACTGATACACATTATTGAATATTATTACTAACTACTGTCTCTGCTGATTCACTTCTATCCGCACCGGGTACTGTACGCTGCCCGTTTCTGGTGCGGAATGTGGGTTTCAACTATGCTCGTTGGTTAGTTGATACGTCCAGGACTCCTAAGGAATGAGAATTAAATAAGTTGCATTTTTTGTAGGTTGGGTTGAGGAACGAAACCCAACGCCACGCTTGATTGTTGGGTTTCGTTCCTCAACCCAACCTACGAAGTTATTTAATCCACGATCCTAAGTGTAATTTGATAGTGGTGGAATTGGGCGATCGCGATCGTTAAATAGAACAAGCAGCACACCGCTCTCGATCGGCAAAAATAAACTTTTGTAAAGGTTCAAGAAAATCCCGGAAATTACTTTGGGACAGACGTAACCAGTGAAATCACCGATCAAACAAAGACTTTGGATAACAAGTATGAATTGATAAACTCTTTTCACACGTTGTCAGAGGCAGGCAAAAGTTTGGCGATCGGGATCTTCAGGATGCGTCCTTCCAGTTCATCTACCTTTTCCAAAGGAAAAACTAAAATGCCAAGAAGATCACTTGAAATCTTCGGCGATGGTCGCGTGTACGAAATAAAAGACGACCTAGCCGTTAAAGTCACCGAGACAAATGGGCAAGTAAAAGCATTAATTGATGCTTTAAAGTTCAGCGTGGCTAAAACATACAACATTAATCCTCCAGAAAAACAACCGCCTGATGTGGCAGAACGCAGAGGTTCAAAGCAAATCAATGGAGAAGGCTTTAAGCTTCTGACTACGTTTGAAGGATGTAAGCTAACTGCTTATGATGACGGCGGTGGAGTTTGGACAATTGGTTACGGACACACTGGCAACGATGTTTTTCCAGGACTGACGATTAGCCAAACGCAAGCAGAAGAATTGCTGAGCAAAGATTTAGAAAAATTTGAATCCTTTGTTGAGGATGCCGTTGAAGTTCAGCTCAATGACAATCAGTTTTCTGCACTGGTTTGTTTCTGCTTCAACGTGGGGCCAGGAGGTTTTGGAGATTCAACTCTTCTGAGGCTTTTGAACGAGGGAAATTATCAAGGAGCTGCTAATCAGTTTCCTCGCTGGAATAAGGTAAATGGTGAACCCTGGCTAGGGCTGACACGCCGACGATTGGCTGAACGAGCACTGTTTTTGGGAAAACCCTGGCAGTCATTCTTAACCTATGAAGGAACAGGCGAAGAAGTAACAGGTGAAACAATCTCAGAAGCACCTCGCACTTTGAAACTCACCGAACCCATGATGCAAGGTGAGGATGTTCGTCAAGTGCAAGAAGCTTTGAAAACAGCAGGAATTAATCTCGAACCTGATGGATTCTTTGGTAATGATACTGACAAGGCAGTGCGACAGTTTCAGCAGCAGAAAGGGCTAACGGCGGATGGTGTGGTAGGTGCCCAAACACGAAAAGAATTGGGACTATAACATCGATTGTGTAACCAAATTCAAACCGATAGGAGAAAACCATGACTGACTCAAGCGATCTTCTCTTTAATCAACCTGTAATTGTCGAGGCTTGTGAAGAATTTGTCGAACGGGATATGTTGGGAATTAAAGGCAGTTTTCCCGGATTGCTCAAAGATGCACCCATGTCTTCGACTGCGGTGGTCAATGGCTTATCTCAGCAGTTGATATATCAACTCCAACTGATTGTGCCAGATGCCTTTGTCAGTTTTGATGACCTCAATGTAGACTTGCTGGATGCAGCCTTTCCCTATGTACAAGCCCCTGCAAAACAGGCACTCCAGAGAGCGATTCAAGATCGAGGTCAAACTATGCAGGTGAACTCTGCCTACCGCACGATCGCTCAGCAAATGCTGCTATACAACGATCGCTTCAACAACTCTAATCCTGTAGCTGCACCGGGAGCCAGCAACCACCAAACTGGGTTAGCGATCGACATTGAAGATGCAAGAGGCTGGGAAGTTTATTTGATGCGGTATGGCTGGTATCCATTACGAAACGATCCGCCTCACTTCGACTACCAAGGCGGCGGCAGGATCGATCTTCGCAGCAAATCAATACTCGCATTTCAGCAGCTTTGGAATCAGAACAATCCTAATGCAAAGATTAGCGAAGATGGCAGCTTTGGCCCTCAAACTGAGGATGCGCTTAATCGTTCTCCGGCTCCAGGGTTTCCTAAAGCGCCGTGGGATGACAAACCCAGAACGTTGCGCTTGGCGGTGCCCCGAATGGAAGGTTCGGATGTACTCAAGCTTCAGGAGGGTTTGAAAAAGGCTGGGATTGTAGTTGGGGCTGATGGTGAATTTGGGCCAGCAACAGATAAAGCCGTCAAGGAATTTCAGCAGAAGAAGGGTTTGAAGCCAGACGGAATTGTCGGACCAAAAACCCGCGAACAAATGGCTTGAACTGTTCGCGATCGAATTAACAAAATCTTGAACTGAAGGATACGTTGCTGAATGGGCAGAGTTTTCTGAAAAGCTTGAAATTGCGGCTCTAGAACTCTGCCGATACACCAACTCTCTGAGTTAAATACAGATGCTGGAGTGATGAGGTAAAAATGGCTGACCAACCCGATCAAACACTGAATTTTTACGCATTATTAATTGGCATTGACTACTACTTACCCAATCGGTTGTACAAGAATCTTAAAGGAGCCGTGCGTGACATTAATCTTGTAGCAAGCTACCTCTCCGAGACACTGAAGATTCCATCCGAAGGGATTTTCAAGCTAACTTCTCCGAATCCTGAAGTCGCTGAAACAATCGAAACCAAAGACCCGGAACCAACTTATGAAAATATTGTGGCGAAGTTTAAGGCTATTACAGAACTAGCGCAGCCGGGAGAGCAGGTTTACATTCACTATTCTGGACATGGAGGACGGACGACAACTATTTATCCAGAATTGAAGGGGAATGACCAACTCGATGAGGGAATTGTGCCAATAGATGTTGGCAACGAATCTGGGCGCTACCTGCGAGATGTGGAATTGGCGACACTGTTGAAGCGGATGACGGACAAAGGGTTGATTGTCACCCTTGTCTTGGATAGCTGCCACTCTGGAGAAGCAACTAGAGGCGACGATGTTGCAATTCGAGGCCCCGGAGAAACCGACACAGCACCGCAAGACTCTGAAAGCTTGGTTGCCCAGCGACAAGAGCTAATCGCAAACTGGCACACTCTGACTGATGGGATTCCTGCAAGTATTACCCCCGGGCAGTGGCTTCCTCAACCTAGAGATTATGTATTGCTAGCTGCCTGTCGTCCTAGCGAGTATGCCTACGAGTATGCGGTGAGCGGTAAGGAGCGACATGGGGCGCTGACGTACTGGATGATCGATACGTTAACCAGTAGCCCTTCAGGATTGACATACAAAACATTGCACGATCGCGTCAGTGCGAAAATTCAAAGCAAGTTTCCTCAGAGGCCAATGCTGGTGGGCGAGAGCGATCGCTTTGTCTTCGGAGTTGAGCGCGGATCTTTACAATATGCCGTCAACGTGCTTGAGGTAATTGAGGAAGAGGTAACAGAGGCAGACTCAGAACCGAAGAAAGTCGTCAAGCACGTTCGGCTGAATGCGGGGATGGCAAACGGTCTCAGTCCAGGTTATCGTTTCGCAATCTATGCGTTTGGCACGACAGATTTTACCCAGAAAAATAAGCAATTGGCGATCGTTGAAATTGCCAAAGTTGGTGCTTCTGATGCCTGGGCAGATGTAATTGAAGTGCTACGTCAGGACAAGATTGACCAAGGTTCTCAAGCAGTGATGCTGTCAGCCCCTGTCGATTTGGTACGGGGAGTACGCCTTTTCAAAAAAGAGGTTGGTGAGAAAGACAATGAACTGCCTCAAGCAATTGCGGACAAGCAAGATAATGCACTCTCAGCAGTTAAGGAAGCATTGGCAGGAAATGGCTGGTTGAAACTGGCGGATGCACAACAAAAGGAAGATTATCTAGTTGCGGTTAATCAACTCGGTGAGTATGAGATTTGCGTTGGCACGCCCATTGAAAACCTGCTACCTGCCCTGAAGATTGAGCATTCTGAGGCTCCGCAACAGGTAGTACAGCGTCTGGTACATTTGGCAAAATATCAGGCAATTCAGGAGTTGAGCAATCAATTTTCTGAGTTGACTAATCAGCTAGAAGTGGAATTACTCACACAACCAAACTGGCTACCAGGGATGCCTAAAAAACCGCAGCCGTTTCCCGATCCAACTAATTTAGTTGTTAAATCTGGTGAGTACGCATTCTTGCGAATTAAGAATACTTCCTCTCAAGTTTTGAATGTTGCTGTGCTGGATCTCGAATCAAACTGGGCGGTTTCCCGCATTCAACTCCAAATACCAGAGGCGATTTTTTATCCATTCAATCCCAATCAAGAAATGTTAATTCCGCTTGCGATCAATCTCCAGGATACTGTGAAATATTCCAAAGGAGCCGAAACCTTGAAAGTTTTTGCGACTGTCAGACAGAATGATTTTCGTTGGCTGGAGTTGCCCTCACTTGATGAAGAAATTGCATCAAAGGCAGGACTCCAACGCGACCCCGATCCGCTTGGGATACTTTTGACTGCGGTTGGTGCTGATGTTGATGATGAACCCCCAACTCGCGCAGCAGTTCCGATTTTCGATCCGAGTCAGGAATGGACCACGAAGGAGATCCAGCTCACGGTAATGCGATAGGTGTTTTGTGAATAGGGCTATTCATCCAATTGGAATAGATCGCTGGTGATTAGCATCAGTTCCATGCTGACTTCTTGAATAGTCCTAGACTCATCAATATCCAGAGAGCCAATTAGTAAATAACTTGTCTGTGCAATGTCCGAACAGCAACCTACTAGCCGACGTGCAGAACCAATAATCTCAGAGTTAGAGGTGTACTCAGAGTATCGCAAGTGCGATCGCTGGGCAATTATTGTTGGTATATCACGGTACCGATATCAAGGTTGGAATCTGAGATACGCTGATCGGGATGCAGAGGAGCTTTACAACCTGCTCCTCACTCCTAGTGGAGGCAACTTTAAGAAAGAATTCATCTGTAAATTAATCAATGAGGAAGCAACAACTGCCAACATTACACGAGCACTCCGTGCTTTTTTGAAAAAGCCAGCACGAGAAGACCTTGTTGTTATCTACTTCGCCTGTCATGGCACACCGGATTTTGACCGACCAGGCAATATCTACCTGCTTACTCACGATACAGCTCCTGGTGATATCGCAGGGACTGCGCTACCCATGCGTGAAATTGACTTGTCTCTGAGAGAAAATCTGCTCGCTGAGAAAGTCATTGTCTTAGCTGATACTTGCCACAGTGCAGCCATTGCTGGAGGAATTGGTCGTAGAAGTGCTGTTGATGATTCTACATTTGTAAACCGCTATCTACAGGAAGTGAGTAAGGCCAGAGGAGGAATCGCTCTACTAACCTCGGCGGAGGCAAATGAGGTTTCGTTTGAGGATGCTAGATGGGGAGGAGGGCATGGAGTTTTTACCCACTATCTGTTAGAAGGAATGCGAGGTGCTGCCGATGGTGACAAAAATGGAATTGTGACGGTTGGGGAGCTATTTGAGTATGTGCGTGACAATGTTAAACGTGCAACCGATCACAGGCAGCATCCTTTGATTGGTGCAAATGTATATGACCGTAGTATGCCTGTTTCAATGGTACCTTCTACGGAACTCTCTAATATTTTAAGAAATGAGCAACAGCCATACACAGAATTTCACCTAAAGGACGAGGCAAAAGAACGTCAACCTAAAAATGTGAAATTGCCCAAGTGGCAATTAATCGGAGTGGGTCTTGTTTGTGTAGTCATTGTTATTACAATCGTTTATCCTATTTTAACTAATGTTGATCGACCTCCACAAGTTATACCAACACAAACTTATGTAGAGCCTCAAATCCTGAAAGATTATGAAATTCGTATTTATTTTATAAAAGATAGACCGGATGTAGAAACAAGAGCCAATAAGATTAAAGAATTATTTAGCAAAAATTTTGGGGATAAAAATATATTTTTACTTCCTCAAGAACAAGATTTTTTCGACAAATATACATTCCCGAATCCGGACATCAATACACCAGTCAATGAAATTCGTTACACTTCAAAAAATGAAGAGGCAGCTAAGTATTTAGAGAAAATTCTCCAAAACAAATTGCCTTCAGAGCAATTTGATCTTTTGCCCATTGGTTCTGCTTCAGGGAAATATGTATCTATTTTTATTAGACCTTAACCCGAAAGATTTGTTTGCCAATTTCTGTATTTCCTACTTATCTGAAATAAGACTCAATTATTGAAGGCTTTGTCCAGTCATAAGAGATAAATTACTATGTCAAACTTTGAACACAGTTATGCCCTAATTATTGGTATTAATGACTACAAAAACGGCATCTCTGCACTCAAAACAGCCGTCAGCGATGCGACAGAAATTGCCCGCATCCTCGAAACCGAGCATGATTACACCGTCACTCTGCTTCTGAATCAAGCAGCTACCCTCAGCCAACTTCGGCAGGTATTAGAGATAGAATTGCCGCAACAAATTCAAAAGGGCGATCGCTTTCTCTTCTACTTCGCTGGACATGGGATTGCCCTCAACGGTGAGGATGGCCCTGAAGGCTATCTGATTCCTCAAAACGCTAAGTTGGGCAATGTTAGCACTTACCTGCCGATGTCAGAGGTGAATAAAGCCTTGCTTCAGCTTCCCTGCAGTCACTTTTTAGGCATTCTCGACTGTTGTTTTGCGGGTGCTTTTCGCTGGTCAAGCCTACGCAAAGCGATTCCTGTTGAACTGGTTACGATCCACAAAGAACGCTACGATCGCTTCATTCAAGACCCCGCATGGCAAGTCCTTACTTCGGCTGCCTACGATCAATCTGCATGGGATGCCTTTGACTTGAAAGACGATCGCGGACAAATTGGAAGCCATTCACCGTTTGCCGGTGCTTTGATAGAAGCACTTGAGGGTAAAGCCGATGCCTTTCCGCCAGCAGAACCCGGTAAGCCTGCGGGGGATGGTGTAATTACGGCAACCGATCTCTATGTGTATTTGCGCGATCGAGTGGAAATTGCGACTGAAGCACGTGCCATCCGCCAGACGCCAGGGATTCATTGCCTCAACAAACACGACAAAGGCGAGTATATTTTTCTGACACCAGGACACGCCCTGAATCTACCGCCCGCACCACCATTGGATGTTTCCAAAAATCCCTATCGTGGCTTGTTACCCTTTGAAGAGGAACACAACAAACTGTTTTTCGGTAGAAACGAACTAATAGAAAAGTTACAAAATATTGTCCAAACTAATCCTCTAACAGTGGTTTTGGGTGCTTCGGGTTGTGGTAAATCCAGTTTGGTAAAAGCCGGATTAATCCCCAAATTGAAACAGCAAAAAAGCGACAAATGGTGTATTTTATCACCAATACGCCCCGGAGCAACACCTTTTCAAGCCTTGAATAATGCGCTGATTGATGCCCAATTACCCAAAATTGAATTACAAAATCAACAAAAAACTCTGAGTCAAAGTATTGCGGTTTGGGCTAAAAATCATCCCGATTCCCATTTATTAATCTTTATAGATAAAAGCGAAGAAATAATTACACTCTGTCAAGATGAGGATGAGCGCCCGGAATTTTTCCAACAAATACTTACAGCAATTGATGCCCATCGGGATAAATTACGAGTAGTGTTAAGCCTACGTTCTGACTTTGAAACCCAAGTCAGAGATGCTGGCTTAAAGTTTTTCCCCACAGTCCTTAAAAAAGAAGTGGGAAACACTGACACCGAGCTTAAAGAGCGTTGGCTCAACGGACGATTTATTGTACCAGCGATGACACGAGCCGAACTACGGGAAGCGATTGAGAAACCCGCTGAAGCACGGGTAATGTATTTTCAACCCCACGATTTAGTAGAACAATTAATTAATGAAGTGGCAGATATGCCGGGAGCATTGCCACTGCTTTCTTTCGCGTTGAGGGAACTTTATCTGAAGTATTTAAAGCGACAACGGGATGCACAAAATCGAGGAATAACAATTGACCGGGCGCTGACTCAAGAAGATTATCAAGCTTTGGGAGGAGTCATCCGATCGCTGACTCAAAGAGCTGATGAGGAATATCAGGCGCTAGTTCAAGAAAATCCAGCTTATAGCCAAGTTATCCGTCATGTAATGCTGCGGATGGTAGCCCTGGCTGGGGGTGAATTAGCGCGCAGACAAGTCCCGTTATCGGAATTGGAATATCCGCCAGATAAAAATAGTTTAGTTAAGAAAGTAATTGAGCGTTTTAGCACAGCCAGGTTGTTAGTGAAAGGGCAAGATGCAGAGGGAAATCCCTACGTGGAACCAGCCCATGATGCTTTGGTGCGGGCTTGGCAAAAGCTGCTGAATTGGGTAAAAGAGGAGAAAGATTTAGCACTGCAAAGGCGTTTAACTCCATCCGCTTTAGAGTGGAAATATCGGCAACAGGCAAAGTTTCTTTGGAATGCTAATCCCTATTTGGATGTATTGAATAAGGAGGTACTCAACTCCCCTGATAATAATTGGTTAAACCAGGTAGAAACTGAGTTTGTGCAGTACAGTTTGCAAAAAAGGCGAAACAGTCAGCGTAGTTTGGTTGCCACTGTGACTGGAGTCATTCTTTCTCTAAGTGGATTTGCCATTTTTGCTGGATATCAGTGGAGACAAGCAGAAATAGGACTAATTGAGGCTTTAATGCAATCTTCAAAAGCTAATTTCACGGCGAATAAAAATTCTTTTGATGCCCTGATTTATGCACTGACAGCTAATAAGCGTTTGCAACAATTACCTTGGGGCAGCACAGACCAAAAACTCCAGACCGATCTTCTCACAACTTTGGCGCAATCTGTGAGCTGGGTAAGGGAGGAAAACCGCTTGCAAGGGCATCAAAATACTGTTCAGAATGTTAGTTTTAGCCCGGATGGTCAAATGTTTGCTACAGCTAGCCACGATCGCACAGTTAAGTTGTGGCGACGGGATGGAAGTCTAGTCAAAACTTTGTCAGGACATACAGACGAGGTGATGAGCGTCAGTTTTAGTCCTGATGGGAAGAAGATTGCTTCCGGCAGTCTAGATGGAACAGTCAGACTTTGGGACAGCAACGGCAAGCTGATACGGGTTATTCATGCTCATAAAAATTCTTCGGTGATCGGTATCAGTTTTAGTCCAGATGGAAACACAATCGCTACTGCCAGTGGTGATACAACCGTAAAACTCTGGCGGCTGGACGGTAAATTGATTGATACCCTTAAAGGACATCAAGACTTGGTAAGGCAAGTGGATTTTAGTCCTAGTGGTGATCGGATTATCACAGTCAGTGATGATAAAACCGTAAAACTGTGGAGTCGGGATGGCAAGACTCTAATCAAGACTCTCACCAACCACTCTAAGCGTGTTATAAGTGTAGATTTCAGTAGTGACGGTCAGTTTTTTGCCACTGGTAGCCTAGATGGAACTGTCAAGATATGGAGTCGAGAGGGGCAACTTTTAAATACCCTTCGGCATTCTGGAGGGGTATGGAGCGTTAGTATCAGTCGGGATGGACAAACCATTGCTTCTGGCAGTCAGGATGGAACCGTAAGACTATGGGCACAAGATGGCAGATTACTGGATACTTGGGTAGGCCATGACGGGCTCATTCCCTGTGTTACTTTTAGTCCAGATGGAAAAATGCTTGCGACTGGAGGTAACGATAACATCACAAAGCTTTGGCAGATCGATCGAAACCAGTTAACTGTTTTGCTTGGACATCAGGAAGAGGTACATTCGGTTAAATTTAGCCCAGATGGTAAACGGATTGCGAGTGCAAGCTCTGATGGAACAGTGAGGATATGGAATCGAGAAGCTAAGCTAATTTTGACTCTGGAAGGACACAACAGTAAGGTGAATGCCGTTAGCTTTAGTCCTGATGGAAAAACGATTGCTAGTGGCAGCAATGACAACAAAATCAAGATTTGGGGAGTAGATGGACTAATCCAAAGAACACTGGAAGGGCATAGAAAGAGGGTCATATCTGTTAACTTCAGTCATGACGGACAGACAATTGCCTCTGCCAGTGCTGATGGAACCGCGAAACTTTGGAGTTTGCAAGGTAAAAGACCAATCACGCTAAAAGGACATAAGAAGAGAGTGTTGAGTGTGGCTTTTAGTCCTGATGGACAAACAATTGCCACTGCTGGTGATGACACAACGGTAAAATTGTGGAGTTCTAGGGGGCAAGAATTCCGAACACTGAAAGGACATACAGATGTAATTTGGTCTGTTAATTTTAGTCCTGATGGAACAAGGATCATTACTGCTAGTAATGACAAGACAATCAAACTTTGGCACCGAGATGGAAGGTTAATCACCACACTGAGAGACACTGCTGTGGTGCTTGATGCTAGCTTTAGCCCTGATGGAAAAACGATCGCCTCTGCGAGTAGCGATGGGACAATAAAGCTTTGGCAACGGGATGGAACGTTAATCACCTCCCTGAGTGGGCATACTGCGCCGGTGCAGACGGTGAGTTTCAGTCCCGATAGCAAATGGTTGGCCTCTGCCGGGTCAGATCGAGTTGTTTTGCTATGGAATGTGTCAGATATTAGTATTCAGGGGTTGTTAGAGAAAGGATGCAACCATATCCGCAATTACTTGCAAACTAAATCAAAAAAATTAAAATAATTATGTAATTGATGTCAGTTTGGCAAGTTAACTATTAGGACATTCTACTGTCTTGTCACAACGCGATCGCCGAAAGCTTGCGTTCCATGAGGCAGACTATCCAGCGCAAAAAATGGCCGTTCTTGAAGGCTTTTATCATACTGCGATTTTAATTTTGGAGTAGTTTCCGGATCGACAATCAAAACACCTATTCTATATTTGTGATTATCCGCTTGTTCTGGACCGATATACAGGGGTACCTGCCATTCTCCATCTGTGGCATGAATGGGATAGTTATTGATGCTTATTAAAACTAAATAGAATTTACCTTCGATTGTCGCGTTTACATAAGCCCACATACTTGCACCTTCATCCAAGTTCTTGAAAGTACCCCTACATTCACATGGATAAGGAACTTTGCTTCCCTCAGCGGGTTCTATTATCTGCATTTCCGGTTGCGGTTTCAAGCCAGTAAGTTTAATATATGTGTCTGTATCTCCCGTTCTGGGGAAAGCAGCAGCGGTTCCTCTTGAAAATGCCTGATCTATAAACTCTTGATTTAGAATTTTCTCTTGTAAATATTTGTAAAAGTTTTTGGAAAATTCGACGGCGGCTGTTCTCTCAATATAACCCTCTACTCCAATCACACATTGAATGTGTTGAGCAATTAATCTGGTAGCTTCTGATGAATAGCAAAAATTGAGAATCACACACTTCACGCCTGTGGCGTTCCTAAAAAATCCTGCTAGAGCCTCTGCTTTTACGCGGTCTATTTTATTATTATAGGAGTTTGGGAGCTCGACTGTCCCATCGGTTTTTCCTTCTCCAGAAATATGAATAATTCGAGTGACAGGTGTTGGAAACTGGATTAGATCCGTAATCTCCTCAACAGATGTGACATATTTAGAATCAAGCTCTAATTTACTGTTACTACCTCCTGTAACAGTTTCGATTGCTCGCAACTCCTCAGCTATGCCTATATTAGGAGTGTGCGTTGCTATAAGCATAATTTTTTGTTTGTCCTGTGTCACTTCATTCATCTGCTAAGTTTACTCCCGTTTATGTATGTAAAAATATGTGTTGGGTTCTCCCCACTATTCATTTTGGGTTTCCGCTTGCTTGGTTTTGGTTTCCGCCTCCTCCAGGCTGACCCTTTTTAACTCTATCTCCTCCAGCTTGGTTTTGGTTTCCGCCTCCTTCATCCTGCGAGGGTAGAATTCCATCTCCTCTGATTGGATCGAGATAAAGGATATAGTCACGCCATTTTCTTCGATCTAGTTCTTCAATAGCAAGTGGTTCGTTTTTGTCGAGTTCTAGATGTGCAATACTTTCAGTCTGTTTGATTTTTATGATAACAGAATTTTTTGTTATTTGAATTGTACCATAGGCAAAAAAAAGCTCGTCCAGATCGGATTTAGTAATATTAACTGGTAAGCCACTAACCTTTATCATTGTCAACTACCTCTAATCAATCAAAATAACAACCAACTATTTGGGAAAAGATTATAAAACCAAGCACACAAGTAGATGACAGAGAAGTTTTTAAAAGTGATTCACTATCTTCTGTGATTTTATGATTATAGGTTAGATGTTCGCAAGCAATATTAATTTTTGTTGCTATTTGTTTACTTTCATTGAATTCTTGAATAAAAGTAAACAAATAGTGCGATCGCCATTTCTGCGACGATTATAGAATCGATTATCGCCTTACCCTAGAATTTCTGTTGCTAATTCAAGTTTGTAGCTCATATTCCAGGTTTTACTAAACTTTTCTCCCAAGTCTCGCAAATTGCTGTAGCACCCATATTTGCAATCTTTTTAATAATTAGAGTTGCCAGGAGACTAGCAACAACAGGAGCAAACCCAAATCCACTGACTAAAACAGGAGCCAACATCCCAGCCGCTGTGGTATAGTTCTGATTTATTGTTTCATCTAAAATCTTCCGAGTCTCTGCATCGTCTCCGATGGGTTTGCACATAAGTTCGTAAACTAACGGGTTTATGCGATCGAACAACTGCTTACCTGCTTCTAGAAATCTTGGATCGATCGCTGCTCTAGCCGCAAAGTTCACATCAATAGATTCCAAGGAAGCTGCGTCTACCCCTCTTGCTCCACGTCCAGCAACATCATCCCCTATGGCTTGTACGCGAGAGCCTAGCTGAGCTTCCAATACATCATCATCCAGCTCCCACAAACTTGCCACAATGGCTTCAACTTCTGTCATTGCTAGTTATCTCCAGGCTTTAGTTAACAATAGAGTTACTGATTATTCTGGGGATATAAAAATATCTTCCGAAACCAATCAAGCTAGTTTAACCAAAATATAGTGATATTTCAAAAATCTCAACTATTCTTATCATTTTTTGATTGAGCGACTATCTCTCTGGAGATGAGCCGTGTTCGCGACTAATATCATTCCGGGTGGGCCGGAATGATATTACCCAACAAAAGAAGCCGGGGGTAGCGCGCGAGAGCGTTTTACTTTTAATTAGAACGACCTACTTAATTACTAACCTCAGCCATTTCAATCACGCGACCATCGTAATCCTTAACCAAAAAATTCAGCGGCTTTTCCCGGCGAATTTTATAACTAATGCCGCGAGTTTGTACCCTCATCAATAGCTGATCCAAACAATCGCGATCGAAACAAACGTGACGCGGACGATTTTTTTCCCCTGCACCGGCGCCGCTAATAATGTGCAGTTGCGTATTTTTCATCAACTGATACCACAAACCATCGGGACTCCCCATTGTTTGAGATGTCGTTGCCCTCCCGACATTCGGCGACAAATACAGCGGATCAATACCAGTTGTTCCCAAAGTTTGCTCGTAATTGTAGTAGTAGTGCAGCGGCACTTCTGCTACGGGCAGGTTTAGCATACCTTCATAGAACTCCCTCGCTTGTCCGAGATCCGATACCATCACGGTGTGTACCTTCGGAGCACTGGTGAGAAACATCCACATCGCCCCCGCATAGGCGGCCAGCAGCATCACCATAATCCCTTGAGTCGAAAACAAGCTGTCCAGGGACGGCAAAAAAGAGCTCAAGTACAAAGGCCGAAGTCCAAAAGCAATAAAACTAACTGCTAGAGTCATGAATTATAAGAAAGGGTAAACAACGAAATTTATCAAGATTGCAGTCGCGATCGCCCGCGAGACTTAAACTATTAGCTTAGCCATCTATAGCAATCCTAAATGATTCGTGTAATTCTTGTAGGGGCAAACCCCCCGTGGTTGCCCCGCTTGACTGGGGTAGGCACGGGGGCACTACCCCTACATATTTTTACAAATGATTTAGGATTGCTATATGTTAGCAAAAACTAGCGGTTAAGCCCTACCCGATGAAAGTCTTTGTCTACGGCACACTCAAACCGGGGGAGTGCAACTACCTCCGCTACTGCGAAGGAAAAGTTGTGGATGCTTGCCCCGCGATCGCCCGCGGTCAACTTTTTGCGCTGCCGATCGGCTATCCTGCGATGATGGCCGGAGATGGCACAGTCTGCGGTTTTCTCCTCTGTTTCGCAAACTCGGCTATTTTGGACGATTTAGACCGATTGGAAGACTATCATCCGCTGCGGGAACCGACACAAAACGAATATCAGCGACAGGAAATCGAAATCTTCGATCGACACCTCAAACCTTTAGGCACGGCTTGGGCTTACTTCATGTTACCCGATCGCGTTCGTTCCCTAGGAGGCATCTGGCTGCCCGACGGCAGGTGGGAAAATAGGTTTTTCACCAAATAAGGTGGTTAATGCCGATGAGCTTAGTTAATAGCTATTGCCGTGCGATTCGGCGGCTCGAACCTGTAACCGTAACCCCGAATTGTTTTAATAAACTGCGACGCATTAGCATCAACTTGAATCATTTTCTTGCGAATCTGGCCGATATGCACGCTAACAACTTGCTTTTCTCCTGTGTCGTGGCAGTTCCACCCCCAGATTTTTTCGATTAGCTGTTGGCGACTCCAAGATTGATTGGAATGACTAGCCAAAAAATACAAAATATTAAATTCCAAGGCTGTTAAGTTGATAATGCGATCGTTGAGTGTTGCTTCCCGACGCGCTGAATCGATCGCGAATCGATCGAATACAATACGTGATGAAGTGACAGGCCTCATACCAATTTTTTATGAGGCCCCGTAGAATGCGATCCCCCCTAGCCAAGAGGGCGGGCACTCTTGGCACCGCCCCTACTAAGGGGGGGACAAGATTCCGATCTTTCGTCCCCCTTCTTAAGGGGGATTTAGGGGGATCGAGATATGTGCAACTTCACATTCAATTGGTATCATCCGTCTCAACACAACTTCTATACGAATTGCCAACTCTGCCAAACCAAAGGGTTTGCAGATATAGTCATCAGCACCTGCAGACAGGACTTTAAGTTTATCAGCTTCGTCGGTGCGGCTGCTTAGCATAATCACAAAAACATTAGTACGGCGATGCATTTCCTGGGAGAGGTGATAGCCTGTAGTATCCGGCAAATTCCAATCAAGAACTACTAGCAGTGGCTTTAATTTCTCAAACAATTCTAAAGCAGTCTCGCCATCTGCTGCCGAATCTACTTGATATTTCTGATTTAAAAAACGATGAACAAGATTGCGGATTGATGAGTCACTCGATTTTAGATTTTAGATTTTAGATTTTAGATTTTAGAATTGAAGCATTGACCCCACGGATAAATTCGGGGGCAAGTTTCATCGAATACAGGTTTTTTATTTCTGGACTGATGAATCACGTGGCGGGTATCCTGGATGCTTTCGGTCATCATCCACAACGAGAATCTTGGGAGTAGTATCAGTAGTCATAACAAAAAAGTTTCTTCCTAGCGTCAATTTAAAGCTGGCAATTACAGCACAGCTTTAGTGGAGCGTAAATCCCAGATCGTTCCAACTAATACAGACTTTTTTGGGGCAATTCTTCTCTCAACTTCGCTTGAATGTCAAAAGGCTCTCCCCAATCCCAAATTTTTACTTCTAGGTGTTCGTTAAATACCATTATTTCCAGCTCTATCGGAGTTTCTAATGGCAGATTTTTGTGAGCGTGGCGAACAGCATTCGTAAACCCTTCAATCACAGCAAGTTTACACTGATGCAAAACGACTAGGGGAATTGGTAGAGGATCTAGCTGTTCAACCCACGATAAAACTTGAGCAACAGCCTTGATATCAGTATTTATTTGAAGGCGGATTTTTTGAACTAGCTGGTTATAACTTGGCTCGGATTGGGGAAATCGTTGCTTTTGAAACCCGAAATTAAAGCTGGTTAAAACATCGATAGCCCGCTTAAAAAAACCATCTTGAATGCTGCTTTGGGATGGTACTAGACCAGGCTGCTGATAATATTTTACAATGAACAGACAGTTCCGACCGTCAGAAGTGCGGGTATAACTTAGCTCATCGGCAATTTTGCCAATAATTTTTATACCTATCCCACCTGACGGAATTTCATCTATGTTATCTATCATGGTGCTATCCTTTGTCATCATTTAATGTGTACTTTTTTACCTAAAAAAGACAGTGGCATTCTGAACGATTAAGTTTGCATGATTTATGCCTGACTTTTCCCGTATGCCGTGCAGTTGTTGTCCCGATCATTTTCTCTTTTTTGATCGGGTCTTGACAAACTCAGTTTGCGATCGCTAAACTGATCGAAAACTGACGTTGACAATTAGATAAGTAAATTATACAATGACCACCCTCAAAGCCTCTGAGGAGGGATTAGTAAAAATTAAGCAAGCTAGAAGAGAAAGGGGCTCGACTATAGAAGACCCGATATGGCTAGTAGAAGCTAGTCAAAAATTAGAGCCCGATCGAACTTGGACAGAGGCCGGGCCCTATGCCGATGGCCTCTCGCTGCCAACTTGGAGGCGTTTTTTAGGAGGAAGAGACCCAATTAAAGCTAATGCTTTCAAGGCTTTTTGCACGGTTTTGCAGTTGAATTGGGAAGAAATTGTCGATCGTCCTCCTTTAGCCCCCCCTTACCAAGAGGGGGTTGGGGCAGGGCTGTTTAATTCTCACCAAAAACATGAATTTTGTAGGGGTAGTGCTACCCCTACTCCCCGTGCCTACCCCCGACCTAGAGGATTCGATCGGCAGATCCGACCAAGAGGGCCGGCACGGGGGCACGGCCCCTACGGATAATGAAACTGCCCTGGGGGTTGGGGGGGTTAGAGATTTTTGCCAACAGCATATTGATTCGGTAGTGCAAGAGATACGGCAAAAATGCCACAGCAAAATCCAACAGCTTTACAGCAAAATGCAACTGTTGGATATTGCACAGCCCGTTGATGTCAGCAACCTCTACGTTGAACTCAACATTTTGGAGGAAATTACCAGTTGGCAGCCGGGAGAAATTAGCGATTTACTCAGAGAGTTCAACCCAGATGCGGATAACTTTAACCGCTTGGGATTAGGTAAAATATGCCAGAAACGAGTACCAGGATTGGATGCGGTGAAATCTCACTCTAAACTGATGGTACTCGGCAAACCGGGTTCCGGTAAAACTACTTTTTTGAAACACATTGCCATTCAGTGCGATCGCTCTGAATTTGAAGCAAACAAAATACCGATTTTTATCTCTCTGAAAACCTTTGCTGAAATCGCTAATCTTGACTTATTAGAATATATCAGCGACGAATTTGCCAGTTGCGGAGTTGAGGCGCGATCGCAAACTGAATCTGTACTCAGTCAAGGCAGAGGGCTGATTTTGCTGGACGGCTTAGATGAAGTGCCAGAATCAGATAGCGATGCAGTCGTCAGACAGATTCGTCAGTTTGTCCAAAAGTATTACAACAATCAGTTTATTATTACCTGTCGAATTGCCGCTGCTAAGTACAGATTTCACGACGAAGCCTTTACCTGTGTTGAGGTAGCAGATTTTAATAACAAGCAAATCGCTGCCTTTGCTCGCAATTGGTTTGTGGCATTTTCCCAGAATATGGAGGCAGGGAAAGCTTTAGCGTCTCAATTTGTATATCAGCTAAAAATGAATAAAAATCAGCAAATCCGAGAACTGGCAGTAACGCCTATCTTGTTGAATCTGACTTGTTTAGTATTCCAAGCCAAAGCACATTTTCCATCCAACAGAGCCAAGTTGTATGAGGAAGGATTGGAAATTATGCTCAGAAAATGGGATGAAACTAGAGGCATTCAACGGGATGAAGTTTATCGAGATTTGAATTTGTGCCGCAAGAAACATTTACTTGCTTTTGTGGCAGCTATTACTTTTGAGCGGGGCGATTACTTTTTTGAAAAAAATCAAATCCAACAAGTGATTGCCAACTATCTGGCTAACTTACCCGATGCCACAACTGACCGCGTTCAGTTGGAGAGCCATAGTGAGGTTGTGCTGAAGGCCATCGAGGCACAACATGGCTTATTAGTGGAGAGGGCAAGAGGGATTTATTCGTTTTCTCATCTAACATTCCAAGAGTATTTTACTGCTACAGAAATAGTTAACAATTCCACTCCACAAGCTTTGGAGAAACTGGTCAGCCACCTGACCGAGAAGCGTTGGCGAGAAGTCTTGTTTTTAGCAGTTGGGATGTTGCCAAAAACTGATGACTTGTTACTATCAATGAAACAGCAAGTTGATGGGATGGTTGCTGAGGATGAGCAGTTGCAGCAGTTCCTAATGTGGGTAAGAAATAAATCTTTTTCCATTAAGGCTCCCTATAAACCATCAGCTATCCGCGCTTTTTATCTGGGTCGAGAGGTAGAGCGCGTTAGTAACCCTCGTTCGGACTTGAATTTTGACCTAAGTTTGATCCGTATTCTTGGTTATGCCATTGACCATACCTTTAAACCACCCCTTGAACTTTTTTTCTTGGACTTTACTTCTTATTATGACAATGAACGTGACTCTGGCTTGGCTACTGAACGCCACTCTGACTTGGCTACTGATATTGTTCTTGATGTTGCAATGTTTTATGCAATTGACCTTAATATTGCCTATACTTATGCTGCTGGTTCAGGTCGCAATCTTCTCTCTATCCTCGCCTTTTCTCTCAATTTAAATCTTGAACCAGAATTGAAGCAATCTCTGCAACAACTCAGAGACCAACTATATGCTTCAGCATATCCAAACAGAATACAGCACTGGTGGAGAAGCGAGCGGGAGTGGTGGAATGCTAAAGGTCGAGATTGGACTCAGCAATTAATAAATGTGATGATTAAGTATCGCAATATAGGTCGCAATTGGATATTCAGCGAACAGCAGAAGTCATTGCTGAGGAAGTATTATGATGCTAATAAATTGCTAGTAGATTGCCTCAATAGCGGTTGTAATCTATCTCCTGCTGTGCGGCAGGAAATTGAGGAGACATTGCTGTTGCCGATCGCAAATCTGCAAAAAATCGGTGACAAGTGCGATCGCCCCGTCTAATTCCACTCGCTACCTACTAGGATATTAAGATGCGATCGCCCCACAATTCGTCATTCAAAGCCGGGAAAGCGTCAAAGGATATATCCACCTTGAAAAACTGGGAAAAACAGCAAAAAGCCCCCTTTTTTAGGGAGCTTAGCAACTTTCGTTATTGCTCAAAACAGAAATCCTACTGCGCCTTTAGCAATTACTTTTGAGGGGTTGCTACACCAACTTTGGGAATATCCATGATCGGTGCATTCACCCCAAGCATCAAATCATTGGGATTAACCATCTCCACCAGAGGCTCGTTTAAAGCCATAATCAAACCGTCTGATTCAGCAGGAACGGGCGATCGAGCAAACTGAGGAGCAAACAATTGGCGATCGCCACCGACACCAGACACCACCGCAACCAACAAAGCTGCGATCGCACCTCCACCCACAATCCAAGTTCGTTTCGGCTTGCGTTCCACCCGCTGCAAAACCTTCGTCGCCAACTCCTCGGCAGATTGTTCCGCAGCAGGCACCGGCATTGCCTGAAAACTCTGCTGCATCATCAGCAGTCGCGAGTACAAACGCTTCGTAGTGGGGTCATTTGTCAGCCACTCCTCAACTTGCCGGCGTTCTGCTGCCGTCACTTCGCCATCGAGGTAAGCACTTAGCAATTCAAAGCGATCGCGCATCATAGTAGTTACATTGCCCTGGGCATAATTGTTGTTAACTTCAGTTTCAGCGAGTGAATCCCCCACGCCTTGCTGATTCTGATTTTTATCGGATTCAAAGTTACCACTCATAATTTCAGACTTGCTCTAATTGGGGAATCACGCACTCGGTATTAGAATGATTTACTGCTTACTTATATTTTAAAAGAGAAGTTTTGATGTCACAGCAAACTTCACCAAATCTTCTTAACCCGCCTCTGAAATTACTCTTGCTAATTACCATCGAGATATTTTTGCAATTCCAACTGCAATCTTTGGCGAGCTCTAGCAATTCTCGACTTGACAGTTCCCAGAGAAACTCCGGTCATTTCGGCTATTTCCTCATAGGCTAAACCTTCTATTTCTCTCAAAACAATTGTCGTGCGGAATACTTCCGGCAAATCTGCGATCGCCACCCGCAACTGGTCGTAAAATTCTCTCGTCGTCAAATCTTCATCAGGCCCCGGACTGTCGGCCGGAATTTCCCAATCAACCTCGCCATCTTCCAGAGTACGGGGTACGTCCAGCGACAGCGGAGTTCGCACCCGTTTGCGCTTCCGCAACTCATCGTAAAACAAATTAGTGGCGATGCGGCTCAGCCAGCCCCGAAATTTAACAGGCTCTTGCAAGCGGTTAATATTGCGGTAGACCCGAATCCACACTTCCTGAGCCAAGTCTGCTCGGTCTTGCCAGTCAGGGGCCAAGTGATAGAGAACCCTGTCTACGTGGGACTGATACCGCTTCAACAGTTCTGAAAAGGCCGTGGTCTCAGGTCGATTTCCTTCCTGACACCGCAACACCAAGTCATAATTAGAGAGTTTTTCGGCTGGCAATTGCACTCTTTGAACGGTCGCCACAACCGCAGACCAGGACACGGAAATAAAGTCGCTCATCGGTGGAATCGGCTCATCGAACATTCCACACTTTTTGACGTTAGGAGATCGTAACAAGTTCCCCTCTTCAATCTCAAATCTCAAATCGATTGACTAATGCCCGACAACCTCGCACGCTCCAATACTAACCCAACTGCTAGAACCGTCAGCCCAATGTTCCTTTTTCCAAATCGGTACATTGTGTTTGAGCGTATCTATGGCGTACTGGCAAGCTGCAAACGCTGAGCCCCGGTGGGGACAGCCAACAGCCACCAATACGCTGATTTCGCCCACCTGCAAGTGTCCGACGCGGTGGTGAATAGCGACCCGATTGACATCGGCCCACTGGCGGCGGATTTCAGTAGCAATTTGCTGGAATACTCGCACGGCCATCGGTTCGTAGGCTTGATATTCTAGGGAAACTACAGCTTGACCGTCAGTTTGGTTGCGGACTGTACCGCTCATTATTACCACGGCTCCGTTCGCGGGGTCATCTGCCAAAGCGTATATTTCCTCTACAGACAGCGGCGCTAAGGTAATGGCGAAGCTGTCGGATTCATGGCGTTGAGGAATTGTGCCGAGAGAAAGTGCAGCGAAGGAGTTCATTGCGAAAGAAGTGGTGCTGGAGAACTCGATCGATCTTGACACAAATCAAGTCGCGATGGATTTGTCTTGCATTCTTGTCGGGGACACTGGGAGGCTAATCTTGAGACCCATCTTGTAGCACGGCCGAGGGCCCGACGCCATCGCCCCGAACTTCTGCACGAGTGCGATCGGCTACACTATGACTGACCCCAAGCAAATTAAGATTGGGCTTGAAGACGAGCCGGATGCTTGTTCGATATAATTAACTGCCGATCTTGCTGTAGCAGTTCAATAAATAAGCACCAAAATAAGTAGTGTCATTCGCAACTCAGTACAAGCCATTTCCTACCCCAATCGATAACTTCGTTCCCTTTTTAATGACACAGTTAAGTTTAATTCTGCCCGGAGTTCTGATCCGCGTCGGCAAAATTTTTAGCAGCCGATGTAAACTTTATTTATTTTTTTGTTCCGGAAAGCTACATCAATGACATGATATACCTGTGCATGGTTCAGGAACATTAGCCAATACTCGGCAACAGCAAGACCTTAACGCCCTTTTGTGGCTTTTATGAAACATAAGTTAATAATTTGGGCTGTTAATTGAGGTTTTGACCTGAGTCTGCACCAAGAAAGGTTAACAACAATCATGAGGAAACTATGGAAGCACTAGCATTGAGCCACTCTTTTGTTGCTTATGAATCTCCAGAGTCCGAACTCCAAGTCAAGTCGTTAGACCAACTCGGCTTGAAAATTCCTAATTCTGCATGGATAGGCGTCGCAGGTATGGCAGTAGCCCTATCTGTTCTGAGTGTCGGTGGCGAAGCCCAGGCGGCAAGTTGCTACCGCAAACACTGTGGCCATCGCGCTCATCACAGCCATCACAGCTACGCCAAAGTTGTCACGAATGGCGGCCGACTGAATATCCGCCACCGCCCCAGTAGCTGTTCTGGTGTAATCGGCAAGTTATATTATGGAGACCACGTAAAATTGACCGGTCGTTACAAAAACGGCTGGGCCCAACTCAAAGGTGGTGGCTGGGTTTCTGCGTCCTGGCTTTCCTAACTCTTAACTAGAGCAATTTACATTTCTAGAAAGAGTTTTAATCGTTACCCGGCCCTACTGGGTAACGATTATTTTAAATATGCGATCGATCCTGAAAATCATTGAAGATCCGAAATTCATGACTAACAACTAACAGCCTAAACTTTACCCCCGCCGATTAGATAAAGTAATGCCATCCGCACCGCCACGCCGCTGGTAACTTGCTGAGATATCAGGCTAAACTGGGCATCGTCCATCAAATCCGAACTAATTTCCACGCCACGGTTAACCGGGCCAGGGTGCAACACCTTCACATCCGGCTTGCAGAGTTTCAGCCGATCGCGGGTAATCCCGTACAAAGAATGGTACTCTCGTAAACTCGGCAGCAAATGGTCGCTCATCCGTTCCTTTTGCAGCCGCAAAGTCATCACAAAATCAGCATCTGCCAAAGCAGGTTCCAGATGCCAGTGCAAAAATAACTTGCCTTCCCTACCATCGCCACACTCAGCAAACAACAGCGGTAGCAAAGTCGGCGGCCCGGCCAAATGAACCTCTGCCCCAGAAGCCGTTAAACTCCAAATATTAGACCTAGCCACCCGCGAATGCAAAATATCCCCCACCACAGCAATTTTTTTGCCCGCTAAAAGTTCCAGCCGCGGACGTTCGGTATCTAACAGAGCACAAATAGTAAATAAGTCTAGCAAACCTTGCGACGGGTGTTCGTGCTGGCCGTCTCCTGCATTGAGAACGCTGACTCTCGACCCCAAGCGATCCATTTCCGAAGCAATCGTGCTGGGAACTCCAGCTTGTTCGTGCCGGATTACCATCAAATCCGTTCCCATCGCCAAATAAGTCTTAGCCGTATCCAGAATAGTCTCCCCCTTCGTCAGAGAAGAACTTCCCGGCGTAAAATTTAGCGTATCCGCCGACAGCCGCTTCGCCGCCAACTCAAAACTATTGCGAGTCCGGGTAGAAGGTTCAAAAAACAAATTCGCGACCACTTGACCCTGCAGGGCGGGCACTTTCTTCGTGCGGCGGCCGAGCACCTCCCGAAAACTGGCTGCTGTTTGCAGCACTGTATCGTATTCGTCCGAGGTAAAATCAGCCAGAGTGAGAATGTGTCGCCTTGTCCAAGTCATACAATTTTAGATTTTAGATTTTAGATTTCAGATTGACTCAATCAGGACGGACGATGGGTTTGGAACTTGCTTGTACGCCCGCCCTGCTGTCGCCTTTGAATGTTCGATCGACATTTAGGGGTGGCGATCAACAGTATCCAACAATTTTTGATCGCTTTTGCGGTGAGTAGAGTTATAATCAGTTTATGTAGCTCCGACCCCACTCTCACAGCGAACCCAGCGTCGAAGGTGAAACAGGTGTGGTTTACCCGCAGGAAAGCGGAAATTACGCTGTAGCAGCCAAAGCGCAGTAGTTGCAGTTCCTCCTACGCAAACTCAGCCTTGTCAAGAACAAGCCGAACGCAGCCCTTGCATCTGCCACTATGTGGAAACAACGATGTGGAAACAATCGAGGCGGCCAACCTCCCACTGTCGATCGACAGCATATAGCGGGACATTTTAAAGATGATTAATTCTTTGAAGTCGGTCTTGACTCTTCAGTCCTGCTTATAGGGCCTTGTCAAAACGAACTGTGTTAAGATACAAGTTAAATATGTAGCTTCCCGACAAAAATCTACACGTATCTTGGCGAGACTGTTCTTGGCGAAACTGCGGTAAAAAGTGTGAGATCGGAAGTGGTAATTCACAAAATTTAAACAATTCAAGAGGTATTATGAGCCAGAAGGTTATACAGCCGATGGTTAAGTTCCAGCGTCAGGTGCATTCTCTAGTCACGTCTGACATTATCAAGCCGACAGACAGTATTTGGAAAATTGCTCTGCTTTACGGCGACGAATGGCCGTACTGGAAACAGCAATTGCTAGAGTTTGATTTTTCTATGCAAGACCCCGTGAGCGAGTTGATAGCTGTAGAAGCTTGGGACGAGGAATAACAGAGGAGACGGAGGACTGGGGTGTCGGAGAGAAATTCCGAGGCGATCGGCTAAATTTTATTTAATAAATTTCCGTTGCTAAATTCTTCCCTCTTCCCTTTTCCTTTTGCCCTCTTCCTCATAAATTCTGACTTTTGGCTTTTGAGTTTTGACTTCTGACTTTTGTTAAAGCGAAGCTGCTAAAGCTCGAGCTAATTGTTGAGCAGTTTGAAAGCGATCCCCAGGCTTAGCTGCCGTGGTTCGCAAAATGGTGTCCCGCAGCTTGGGGGCGATCGTCGGAATATTTTCGAGCTTAAACCCGTAACCTCCAGCTATTTTGCCGTAAAAGTTTTGAGGGCTTTGGGCCGTCAGCAAAAAAATTAAAGTAGGCCCAATAGCATATAAATCCGACTGAGGGAGAGGCTGTCCCCGGTCTTGTTCTGGTGCGGTGTAGCCTTCAACGCCGATGCGAGTGCCCGGAGGAGTGCCGATTTCTTTAACGGCTCCAAAATCCAGCACTGTAATGCGATTGTCCCGATGCCGCACCAGCAAATTAGCAGGTTTAATATCCCGGTGGACGATCGGGGGTTTTTGAGAGTGAATGTAGTCCAAAACCTCACAGGTTTGGCTCATCCACTCTATTGCTTGTTGGGGAGCAACAGGCCCGCGGTTGTAGATGCGTTTTTCTAAATCCTCGCCGTGGAGCATTTCCATCACCAAGTATTTTTTGCCCCCTTCCACAAAAAAGTCAAAAAACTGAGGAATTCCCGCATGGTGGAGGGCCTTGAGAGTTTTAGCTTCACGTTCAAACAGTTCTTGAGCTTTGACTATTTGAGCCATGTCAGCATTCATTTCCTTGAGGACTACCAGAGAAGCTGCGGGGGAACTTCCGGGTTTTTGAGCTTTTGCTTTCTCTCGATCCCAGGCTAAAGTCGTTGTCCCCATACCGCCTTGGCCCAAAGTTCGCAGCACTTGGTAGTGGCGCACCGTGCGATCGACTTTAATCGGTTCGCCGCAGTGGATGCAGAATAAATTCCCCGGCGGGTTTCCCGCGTGGGTACACCTTGGTGCCGCGAGATTGACGGTGGGGTTCGCCTTAATTTGGCCGCCGAGTTCAATAGTAATCACTTGGAAATGCAGAATTGGGCCGCCCCGCGCCAACTGGATCATGGCACCGTCGGATATCCAACCCTGAGACATGAGAATACCGTTCACCAAAGTGCCATTTGTCCCGGAATTGACTAAGTACCACTGACTGGATTTCCCGCTATTAACTCTTTGCAGTTCCAGATGCTGCCGCGACACTAGAGCATTGGGGATCACAACGTGATTTTCGGGAGAGCGGCCGATGCGAATAATGGATTCGCTCTCGAAACTCCACTGTTGCAGGGGGGTCTGTTTTTCTGGATCTAAAAGAGTCAGCAGCATTTTCGCTTGATGTGGTTGAACTCCCTGATTTGGCAGTGAGAGTTGACGGGATTTATAGATTTGGGGCGTAGGGCTTTGAAAAATTAGCAATTAAAAATTACTTATGAGCTTCACAGGTTAGTTCCAGGAAAACTTTATAATATCCTGATTGTGATTAAAGATTTCATAAACAATTAAGTTATAAATAGTCTTTTGGGAACAATTATTCCTAAAATTTGTGAGGGGTCGATCGCTCCTTAAAACACAGTCGATCGATTTAACACTTGAAACTACAAAAACCAGGTAAACAATCGCTAAATTTTTACGTAAATTTGCTGTAGCAGCAGGTTGTGATTTACCCCCCACATCTATAGGTAGGGCGGGCACTTCCTGCCTATGCCCAAATTGCCCCGACAGCGATCGAGTATAAAACAGATTTCGCATTAGCCAGCCTGCATACTCACTTCATTTTATAGCAATCCTAAATCATTTGCATAATTATTGTAGGGGCAATCCCACGCCCGGTTGCCCGATAGATAGGGGGTAGGCACTCTTAGCACTACCTACAAATTTATCTGAATCATTTAGGATTGTTATAGTTGATTTTTTTTCATTAGACTAACTATTTTTATAAGTGAAAGCTCTTTCAACTATGATGAATCCACTTACTATCAAGCCAATTTTTCCGGTAGATTCCCTGAACCGAGTCTCAAAATTAAAGCTACTGATAAATGGTTAGTCCTCCACAGCTTTTCTGCAATCTTATGGGTCTGTAATCAGTTTTTGAGCAATCAAACTGAAGCTGTTTTAACACCGGATACCTAATAACAGAGCCAGCAGTAAAGCCTTGCCCGAAAAAGGCAGAAGCTGTTTCCTTTCCCTGCAACAATTGCAGGTTTAACCCAGACCGTCACGGGGGAAAGCGCCACCTTTGAAAAAGTTGGCCGCATCGAAAGTCTAAAATCGAAATGCGCCTACCTGGGCCCGAATGATAATTGCCGTGATATTGTCGTGACCGTTGCGTTTGTTGCCCAGTTCAATCAATTGAGCAACTCCCTGGTCGAGATCAGCTTGGGGATTGAACAGGGGTTCGAGAGTGTTCTGCCAGTGAGTTTCCAACAAATCATTATCTGTCAGGCCGTCCGAAGCCAAAATTAATAAGGTATCTTCGCACAAGTCTAAAAACTGCACCTCTGGCTTGAGAAAATTACTGTCTCGCGGGCCGATGGCTTGAGTTAGTTGATAGGCGTCGGGACGGGCATAAGCAGTTTCCGGGTCAACTCCGCGCTTAATTTCGCGCTGCCCTACTTCGTGGTCTGAGGTGATTTTTTCTAGGGTTTGTCCCTTTCTCAGTCGGTAGAGGCGGCTGTCGCCGACGTGGGCAACGGCGAATTGGGTGTCTTGAACTAAGACTGCGACTAGAGTTGTACCCATGCGGGCGCTGCCGGAGCGTCCGTCCTTTTGATTGATTTCAAAGATGGCTTTGTTGGCTAGCAGCACTCCCTCGCGGATGGTATCTGCCGGAGGTAGTTGATTTTGCCAACGGGTTTGAAAGAATTCTCTGAGAGTTTCAGCGGCTAGTTGGCTGGCTACTTCTCCGCTGTCGTGTCCCCCCATGCCGTCGCAGAGAATGTAAAGCCCTTTGGTTTGAAAGATGCGACCGAAGGAGCTTTCGAGTTTGTTGAGCTGAGTCCAGATGCTGAAGAAGTCTTCGTTGTGGTCGCGCGTGCGGCCAACATCGGTGAGGCCTGCGTCTTCTAAGCTGTAAATCTGGAGTGGCATGGGCTGGGTTAAGACCTCGCCAACGTCGGGGGGGGACTCGTCGGGGCTGCGGTAATGCCTGCGCGTCGGGGTTGAGCTTGGTGAAGGTGCGGGTTGGAGTTCGAGGGGAACTGTTTCTAGGCGCGATCGCAATTCTTCGATTGTGTTAATCTCGCCTCTGTACATTTGTTGCAGCAGGTCGAGCAAGGCGCCAAACTGAGTGCGATGATCGGACTGGCTAAATATCACCTGCCACAGTTGCCCCAAATCTACCAGTTGCAGGTTTGAGCCGGCGGGTTCGGGATAGAGGTATTGCAGCCGCAAAGAAGCCAAGGAGAAGGAAGAGTCGGGGTTGACTCGCAAATTTGTCAGTTCCAACAAGCTTTGCCGACAGCGCCAGGGTTCTAGGGCAGCCCAGAGTTCTGTCATTTCGTGTAGCCAGTATAAAATTTGCTGGGTGGAAGTTTCGGGTTGACTCCAGCGTTCTACCAGCAGCGGCCATTGGGAGCAGTCTTCTAGCAGCAGCACTGCCTGTTCGTTGTCTGACCAGCTATCGTGAATGACTGGCAGGTTTTGAGAGAATTGCCACCGGAGTGCCAGATAAGGTTCAGCTATGCCTTGGCAAAGCTCTGCTAAGGCGGAATTGGTTGAATTTTCTCCGCGTTTGATTGCTGCGCTATAGGGGGATGTTCGTCGGGCGACGCTGGCAGAGTTGGCTGCTAGCATGGCTTTGAGGGGTGACATTTCCAGCGGCTGACAGTCCAATACTGTTACTTCTACTGTGTCTGAGCGTTTTCTCGGCGGCACGGTTTCTAGGAGTTGGTAGCGCTGCTGAGTGTCTAAATAAGCTCCTGCTTGCTGGGAAGGGATTAAATATTCTGAATTGGGGACGGGGAATTGTGGAGATGGGGGGGAGATGTCAGCTATGTTTGGGCTGTCGGGGTTCTCGGTTGCTTCGTGGATTTGTTGAGGCTCTGGTGCGGTTGTAAAATGCTGCTCAGATGGGGTTATTTCGCGCTCTGGTGCTGTAGTAGAGCTTTTTTCTGTTGTTTGAAAGGATGCTGGTGCGATCGCCCCCACGGCTACCACAGGGTCAATTTCTGTGCTGCTGAATTCGCCGTCGCTTGGCTGTGGAGAAGTTGATGCGACTGCTATTGGGGGTTCGGCTGGGGTGGTTATTTCGGTTTTAATGGCGTCTGTGATTGGTTCAGGAGAGTTTTGGCGCGATGGGATTTCTGGAACCCTCTCTGGTTTTTGGGGAAACTCGGCTGGGGGTAGGGTTGACTCGTCTGCCTCGACTGCTGGAAAATTCGATCGACCGCAGATAATGGCCCGCCACACTTGACCTGTTGCGACGCCGCAATTCTGACATAATGCGGCGCTAAAAGCGACTTGGGCACCGCATTCGTGGCAAGGTTTGTAAATTAGGGAATTTCCGCATTGTTGACAAAACTTGTTTGGATTGGGATTTTCAAATTGGCAGCGGGGACAGAGAAGCATAGGGGTTTTAAATTGGATATGGGCGATCGAGTGAAAGCGGTGGGGAGTTTTGGGTTGTGGCCTGTGAGTTAGGAGTTATGAGTTTTGGGTCTGACTCGCAACGGATAACTCCCATTGCCCTATGCCTTATTTTATCGGGATGAATTCAGAAGTAAGATATTTCTTAGAACTGAGATGTTGCATCGGTGTCAGGAATACGCCTCTTAAGCCACATCTACAACAACTTCTCTCGCTTCAGGGCCCCAAAAGCCAGCCCCACCGGTGGTAACAGCGTGCGGGCCCGACAATAAAAGTTATCTCATGAGTGGAACGGGCCGAAGAGCCCGTTCTTAACAATGGTGCAATATGTCAGTTAGAACTCATGTGTTCCACCATTCTCAATAAGCTTTTTATGAACAGGTAAGATGCCTGTTCATAAAAAGTGCATTTTCTTGTGGGTTGGGCGGGAGAGCCCGCCCACAGAAGGGTTATTGATAATGGTGCAATATGTCACTTAGAACTCATGTGTTGTACCCTTCTCAATTACTTGTTTAGGAACAGGCAAGATGCCTGTTCCACAAGAAAATTCATTCTTTGTGGAACAGGCATCTTGCCTGTTCTTGAGAATAGTCCAATATCTCAGTTAGAAGGGATTTGCTGTAGAATCTTCTTGGAAAACGGTTTCTCTGGCGATCGACACAATGGTGGAAAGGGGTACTTCACAGAAATATTTCCGCCGGAATTGTTCTTCGGAGACTGCTGCTAGGAATTGCGCTGCAAAACGGGCGGCGATGGGGGAATTTGGCACTGAGAAGTGGATGGATTGGCTATCTAATAAGGATTTGGGGATTTGATCGGGCGCGTCTTGCTGCTGTGCGGTTTCGAGTTGTCTGGTGATGTGGAAAGCTCGATCGCGATAATTGATTTTAAAACCGAGATATGTTAGGGTTTTGAACCCTAGTTGCAGGGAGGTGTCGCTGATACCGAGTTTTTGGCGAAGTTGCTGTCTGGTGACGGGTTTTTTGGTGCGGCTGAGATATTTGGCTATGCCGATTAGCTGTTGGCAGATTTGCTGTGGGGGTACGAGTGGGGGTAAAGTATAGGCGATCGCGAGTTTTTTCTGAGTGTGCTGTGCTTGCCGAAACCAGATCCGCAGTTCGTCCCAGCTTGCGGGGCATTCTTTGAGGACGATCGAGTTTTCGCGATCGACCTTTTCGGAATTGTAAACTAGATTGTCGATCGGCATTTGAAATTCTAAGTTTGTGCTGGCTGCTAACAACTCTTCATCGTTATTTCTATTGCGCCAGTCTACAATCCAATCTATTTTAGTCGGCGAATTGATTGGGTTGTCTGCCGTGCGTTCCCGCACTGCTACGAGGCGCACTTCATACCGCGATTTGTAAGTATTAAAATCTAGTTCAACGGTGACATCGCAGCGGCCTTGGGGAACTTCGTTTTGGTTGTGTCCCCACCAAATACCTGGAAATCCAGTATCGCTAGATTCATCCCTCATTGTAAATTCTGTTTTAAGATATTCTACTTTTTGCCCTTTCAAGTCTTTGATTTTTTGATTCCAGAGATTGTCAAACCAGCAGTTTTCAATCAGCAATTTGGGTGTGGGGTTGCCCATACCGCACGGTTCGAGCAATTTTAGTTCTTGAAATAAGTCTTTGCCTAATTCGGAGACAGTAATTTTTAGGTCTGCTTCAACGGGGGCGGCTGTTAAACTATCTGTGCTGTATTGTTGTCGCAGTTGCTGATTTACCGCATCGGTAAATAGGGGGATATTTTCAACAGGGAGACTCAATCCGGCGGCGAAGGGATGACCACCAAATCTGTCCAATAAATGCGCTTGGTCTTTGACTAATTGGTAAAGGTCAATTTGATTGGCGGAACGCGCCGAACCCCTAGCAATTTTGGATGGGGAAAGTGTTTTTGATTCTGAATCTAAGAAAGAGGTCAATTGGGTTTCCTGGGAATTTTCCTTAATTTCTTCGCTTCCTTCTGTGCTGAATAAAATCACGGGACGGCCGTATTCTTGGGCGATTTGTCCCGCTACTAATCCTAATACTCCTACGGGCCATTGGGGGTCGCTGAGGACGATGACGCTAGTAGTTGAGAGGTCGAGTTTGGCTAATTTGGCGGCGGCATCTTTGGCAACATCTTTTTGTAAAGATTTGCGCCGGGAGTTGGCAATTTCGGTTAAATTTGCTAGTTCTTCGCAGCGTTTTTTGTCGCGGCTGGTGAGGAGTTCTACGCAGAAGCTGGCGTCACCTTGAATGCGGCTGACGGCGTTGATTCGGGGGCCGAGCCCGAAGGATATGTCGGTTGGGCGATCGCCCGATCTTTTGCACAGTTCGAGCAATTTTGCAACTCCCGGGCGGGTGGGATTTGCGATTTGTTTTTGCAGTTGTTGGATGCCGATTTGTGCTAGGTAGCGGCTGTCTCCTGTAAGTTGGACTAAATCGGCAATTAAGCCGATCGCTACTAATTCTAATAAATCTGCGATCGGGCGCTGCGGAATATCCGGTAATGTGTCATATAATGCTTCAACTAATTTATAAGCTACTCCCACTCCTGAAAGGTTAAATAGTTGGTGGCTTGGGGGAAAGTAGCGGGGATTGATAATGGCTGTAGCTGGCGGGCGATCGTCTGGTAATGTATGATGGTCGGTGACAATTGTATCGATGTTTAAGCTGGTGGCATATTCGATTTCGGCGATGTTTGTACTGCCTGTATCGCAGGTAATAATTAAGCTAATTCCCGCTTTTGCTAAGGCATCTATTCCTGTGATATTGAGTCCGTGAGATTCGGTTAATCGGTTGGGAATGTAATAAGTTAGTTGGTCGTTTTGAGTAAAAAATTCTCCCAGTCCATCCCACAAAACAGAGGTTGAGGTAATGCCGTCGGCGTCGAAGTCTCCCCAAATTGCAACTTTTTCTGCGCTGTTTCGTGCTTGCTGGATTCTTTCTATCGCCCAGTTCATTTCTAGCCCGAATTCAAAGGGACTTGCTGGTTGGTAAAGTTGGGGGTTTAAGAAACCTGGTATTTGTTCGGGGTTGTGAATTCCTCTATACCAGAGAAGTGCGGCGGCATAGTTTCCGGGGAGTTCTGGTGCATGGTTCCTGACAGCTTGGATCAGCCAAGCTGGGGGTTGGGATAGGGGTTGAGTTGGCAAATTTTGAAGTAGTTCTGTCATAAGTTATTTCATTAATTCCTGTAGGGGCGGGTTCACCAACAATCTTTCATTCACATCCACAATATCTATAAACCCGCCCCCACCGGGGACTAATAGTTGGCATAGTAAAAGATTTGAATTAAATAGACATTTCCTCAATGATAGCAAGATTTGGCAGCCAATCTGTGGGAGTTTCTGCGGAAAGATTGGATGAGGAAGCTGTGTTGTCTGTTGTGCGGTTGCAGCGAGTTGCAAATTGACAGGAATCGCAAAGATTGGAACTAATTTCTACTTGGGGTAAGAATTCGCCGCCTTCGGTATAGCGCTGTCGCCACTCGCTTAGCTGGTGCAATAGGTGGGTTAAATCTTGTTTTGTGCGATCGTGTTCTGTTTGGTTGTAATAAAACGTGAGTTTTTGCGGCGGTTCTTCTCCTTGCAATTGTACGAACCAGTATGTCATGGAAACTTGTTCGGGGGAATAGTCGCTGGTTTCTACTAAAACATATAAATAGAGGCGAGTTTGCCAACTTTCGGCTATCCATTTTGATTTTTGAGGGCGGGGATAGGTTTTCCAGTCGAGAATTTGCGCGGCGTTTGGTTCTGCTATTAGCAAGTCATAGATAACGGTGAATAGGTAGTCTTGGAAAATTAGGGTGCGGGGGTGTTCGGCTTGGCGGAAAATGCGATCGCTATTTTCTGAATTAGCGAAAAGTTCGGGTGCGGTGTTGATAAATGCTGCCACACAGCGTCCCAGTTCGGGGTCTTGTTGGATGATGAATTCAATGGGAAGTCCGAGTTCTCGCTGCTGCATTAATAGGTGAAAGTGGCTTCCCCATGTGAGTTTTTCTTTGTGTTCTGGGGATGCGGTGGTGGCGAGTAGTTCGAGGTAGCTGTGTTGGAATTTGCGGGGGCATTCTTCGAGAATTTTGAGTTGGGTTTGGGATAGTCGGAGCATTTTTTTATGATTTTAGATTTTATATTTTTTATGATTGTAAGGGGTAGAGATTTTTTTTTAACCGCAGATGTCGGCAGATGGACGGAGATAAACGCAGATAAATTAGGGCGATCGCATTTTTGGAGGAGAGTACGCGCGTGCGTAGCTATCCCGTAGGGAATCGCCCTTTGCTTTCCCAAGTGCGATCGCTTTATACATATAAAAGCTGATTAGCGATTTCATCAGCCGTTAGCGTATTTAATAAAATGGCAACCCGTTGAGCAATCTCATAGGCGTTCTTTTGAGGGATCACAATAATCCCCGAATGTTGTTTTCCTTCTCTCATATAATCTAGATGCAGTCGCTCAAAGTCTACGCGATTATGGGTGAGCAAACATCGCTCCATAGATGCTGCGTAAGCTAATTGTTGGCTATCGGATTTACTCAGCATTCCCTGTTCGCTGGTTGTCGTCACATCGAACCCTCTAGCCAGCAGTAAAGTAGCTACAAGCCTTGAAACATCTTCATCTGTATAAATAGTTGCAAACAGTTTCACGGCTTTCTCATTGCAGCTTTAACAGCAGGATGAATCAATTCTTCAGGAATTCGATTGCGCTCAATATAAGTATTTATTTCTTCCTGGTTATCCAAATAAAAGCTCAGCGCGTCAAAAATTTGAGCTAATTTCAGGTGAGGTAAGTGCATCGGGATTTCTTCAGGAGTAATACCCAAACGCCACAATTCCACGATCGCCCGAACGGAAGTCCTGGTTCCTGCGATAATTGGTTCGCTTTGCAAGATTTCAGGGTGACGTGCGACATAACGCGAAACAGATTGTACATTCATGGCAGATTAACAGGGCAGATATATTTTTATTATATGTTATTATTTAAGCTAAAAGTGTGCCAAAAATTGAGAAGCATTAAGCACGATCGCCCTTTTTTCCAAGTGCGATCGCCCGTTCAGATCGATCCAACGCTAATTAATCTTCCCCTAACTCTGAAAACAATAATTCCAAGTCTCGATCACCCCGTAGCACGCGAGTAATATCAATCCCGTCCGATCTGGGGTAGTAAAAAATTAAATAATCCCTCACAATAAATCCGCGTAAGTTGGGGGATAACCTCTCATAGCGTTTGCCCATATTGGGAAATTCGGCGACAAGTTTACATTTTTGACGAATTGCATCAAAAAGCTCGCTGGCTGCCCTGGAACTATGCCAGCAATGTACTCACAAATCTCATTCAAGTCTCGGACGGCTTCATCTGAAAATGTATAACTGTTCATGCCCCTGACTGTTCTCTTCGATCGATCTTTTCTTGAATTTGGGCAAACACAAGTTCTCCATCTGTCACTTGTCCCTTAGCAATTTGTGCAGTTCCAACTGCTATTTTCTGGCGGAGTTCTTCGATGCGTTGTTTTCGTTCTCTGAAAAGTGCGATCGCTTCTCCAATTATTTCTTCAGCGCTGCCATATTTTCCGCTTTGAATTTGCGCTCGAATAAACTCTTCGTATTCCGGCTTTAAGACAATATTCATTGACTTGCTCCTTTAAATCACAGAAAGGTTACTGCACGATCTTGACATCTTTTGTAGATTAGCTTAGCACAAATATCAACATTCTCAGAGATGGTGGCAGCCCTAGAGTCGAGCTTGAAAAAATTATTGTGAATCGCGTGCGATCCTCTTCGAGGGCTTCGCTAACGCACTTTTCGCCAACCTCTCTACAAATTCCCAATTTGTTGAGCAAACCACATCGCCGCCGTCCCATTTCCCTCACCCAAAAGTTTCAAAGTATCCGACAGCAAAGCAATTGGCAATCCCTCAAGCGCACCGGAAATCTCGCATTCCTGATATTTCCCGTTTTCCTGCAAGCGAAATGCCAAAACTCTCTCGCCCTTAATATCTACTACCCAATACTCAGGAATTCCCAAAGCAGCATAAAGCCGCTTCTTTTCATCTAAATCGCTGGCCAAAGTAGTATCGGCTATCTCCCCGACTAAATCGGGAACTCGCGACTGATTCAGATTAATTCGGCGAGGTTCCCCTTTTTGCCATTGGTGGAAATCTCCGCCGATGTATAAAACTTTATCTGGTGCACCCGCTCCCACTTTAGGTTTCTCAATTACACAACCGCTGAGAGAATCAAAAGTTTGTCCTATTTTGGTAGTAAACCACACGAAAAATATGATAGTAAACAGATCGTTAAATCTGGCGTGCTGAGGCCCTTCATTACCCATGTCTATCCAAAGATATCCTTCATAAAAAAATATTCTGGCTTCCTCCAAAGATGGATCTTCGCAGGCTGCTACATAATCTTCCCATGTCGCGGCTTGCCATTGAGGAATTTCACCGAGTTGAGGCAAGATGAATTTTACAGTTGTAGAAGTCATGATTTAAAAGCAAATTGAGGATAAAATTATCCTAACTTAAGTCGCTATTTATAGCCAAAGGAAGAAGGAAGGCACTACACGGATACACGAATGAATTATCGAGTCTGAGTCATTCTTAAAAAGGAAGAAGGAAAATACAAGAAAGATCGACTTGAAGTCAGACGAAGGGGCGGGCACGGGGGCACCGCCCCTACAAATGGCGATCGCAATCCTTGTGCTTATCGAATTGCTGTGGGCGCCGCAATTGGTACTTCTAAGTCTGGTTGCAAGTCAAAGACTACGACAAGCGTTGCTTGAGGCATCAGTTGACGCAGACACAGCAAGTGCCCGTCAGCATCCGATCGACTGCGAAATCGCCCCACAATCGCCCGCTGCATACTGGGCATGAGTTTGGCGATCGCCCAAGGGTAAAGGCGTTTTTGGTACGCGATCGCACTAGGATTCGCAGCGCATCCCTGTTGATAACCGTTTTGTGGCATGATCGTGTTGTATTCGTAAGGAGTACACAAAAGGCGTTAGTAAGTTTCTTGGCGGGAATGTACTAACGCCTTTTCCATTAAAATTCAAGCACATATCACAAGAATTGTCAATTGTCAATTCTTAACGCTAAGTTTTAACGGTTATCCTATCTGAAGCTTTTATCGGCTAGGGATTTGAGGGTTTTAGTAAGTGTTGAATTGTTTGCCAAAGTGATAGATTTTTGATTTTTAACCGCAGATGCACGCGGATAAACGCGGATGAAAGAAAGATAAATTGAGAAATTGAACCGGGCGGTTGAACTCGGCGGTTAGAAACCGCGTCTACACAAACAAAACCCGCCTACGCGGGTTAAAGACGATCGCACATTTC
>NZ_JAUBUJ010000010.1:23714-83460 GCF_036705405.1 Microcoleus sp. B13-B6 | reverse complement strand
GCACGAGTGTTTGTTTCTGCAAATCTAATTCAATTCCTAATGCTTCTAACGGGATGACGCCCAATAACGGATCGGCTCCTGCGGGCAGTTCTATGCACTCAAAAGTCGCGTCTCTTCCCATTAATGAAATTTTTGCATCTTCAAAAATGCGTGCCGTACCGATGCCTGTTGCCGTTGCTACAGGCACTGTTTTCAGGAGTTTTAAACCGAGTTGGGCGATCGCATCCTGCGGCAAGCATAAAGTAGTCGCCCCAGTATCTACCAGCACATTTTTGATTGTAATAGAACGTATTTGGTCAGCCGGAATTAGATTATCTTCTGCTTTACCTTGGTCGAGGCGATTCGTGATTGTCAGCGTTGTGGTAATTTTGCCCATTGTTTCTTTGATAGTTGATGTCATAATTGTATTCCTCTCGGTATCATTTTAGACTGATTGCAAATTTCAGGTAAAAGAGCGATCGGACTTAATCACACATCACAAAATCACTCTTTTGTCAAGACAAAAACACTGTCTTTATTCCCCCGTCCAATCCGCAAATCTTTATCCAAATAAGTGATATCCAGCCATCCCTGCTGTTCGCGAGTATCCAGCCCGAAATCTACAGCAGCGAACTTTTTACCCGACTCAATCTCATCGATAAACTTCCCCGGATATTCATAGCCAATCAACCTGCTTAAACCTACAATAGACCGCTCAAACTTCACCTGCACTCGCCGTTCCGAAGTTGGCTCAAATCTCGCCGCTACACTGACAATTCCTTCCAAATAAGGCAAGCCGTAAAGTTCGCCAATGTTGTAAATTTTAGATTCTTTGACGCGGATAGATTGATAAATTTGACCTAATTTCACCAAGGGAAAACTGTCGAGATTCAGCAGTTCGCGGCTGGTGGTGTACAATAACCGCCAATCACCATTTAAAAGCTCTGCGGCTTCGACAGGGCGAGGCGTGGGGTTGTAATCTTCCAATTGGGCGATCGCACTTAAAATCGCTTGCTTGTCGCTAGCCGTAGCCAGCAAACCTCGATTCTTACCAGCAATTATCTCTAAGAGTGCAGATTTTCTAAGCATGATTTTTTAAGAAGGAATAGGAAAAAACAAAGAGGGAAGTTGTTATTTGTAATAACCAATCATCAATAACTAATGATTAATCACTAATCACTAAGATACCAAATTTCACCAAATAAAGCAGTGTCCGATACAGGTAGGCTAATTCTTGCTCGTTTTTAACGTAGCGTCGGATAAGTTCCCCCACGCCGATCGCACCTTCCTGCTTAATTGTCTCCAATATCTCCATCTGAATGCTAACAGATATTCTCCTATCCTCACCAAAACTGGTAAACCTAATTGTCTGTACCTGCTTTAAAAGTTCTGGTGTGGCGATCGCACCCAGACTCAGCATCATCTCATTGCTTAAACTTCTAGTCGCATAATGGCCCAATACCCGAAACGGATCGTCGCCTAGGGGATAAGGCGGCTTCCCAGGTTTTAAAGGTGCTGACTCCGGTGCCTCCATGCGAATTTCTGCTAATTCCCGCCACAATTGTTCGTAAGCAGCAATTACTACTTTCCAATCATAAATTTCCCTCGCCCTTTGTCGGGCATTTTCCCCCATCCGCTTTCTCAATTCGGGGTTTTCAATTAATTGACACAACGCCAGAGTGCAAGCATCAATGTCAACTGCTGTGGCGAGGGAAGTGTGACCCATGTAAGTCGGCCAATTTAAGCTGTCGTCGAGATAATTTAAGGCTAAATCTAAACAAGATTCCGGGGGCGGGATGAGTGTGGGAATGCGGAAGCCGTCTATTTCGTGGCGTACAGATTCTTTGTATCCGTTCCAATCGGAGACTATGGCCGGCAGTCCGTTTGCCATTGCTTCAATTGGCGTCAGTCCGAAGGATTCTTGAACGTTGTCCGAAAGCGAAATGAAAATGTCGGCGGCCGACCAAATATTTATTCTAACTTCCGGCTTTCTCCCATCTAAAAAAATAGCATTCACGGAGGGACAAAATATTTGCGCGCTATTTTTAAAGTCGGGTTCTTCTCTCGGATCTTCGATCCAACCTGCTTGAATTAAGTGGATTTTGGCTTTTGTCTGTTGTGCCGCGCCCTCTAGGGCGATGTACATCGGTACCGGATGAGCTTTTGCAGAAAAAATCAATCGACCGACAAATAACACAACAATATCTTCGGGAGAAATGCCCACTTCTTGTCGCAGTTGGCGGCGACTATTAACTGCTTCCACACCCTGCGGAAACGCGCTGCAATCCACTCCTAGGGGAATAACCGGCAATTTGACTAAAATTTCCGGTTTACCGCCGTTGCGCTGGGCTAAATATTCAGACCACTCCCTCATAACTCCTTCTACTGCTGTTTTCACCGCTGCAGAGGTGCAGATCAGGGCGTCCCAAGGCTGCATGGGTGCGGTTATCAAATCGCCGATCGCCCCCATGATGTATTTTGTACCGATCGTGTGAGTAACGCCGCAAACGCTGTAGGCCCGCTGATCGACAAATCTGCGCGCCCAAACCATCTGCGACAGAAGCGGATCGGGTCGGTAAATTGTGCCCGGTTGAGATAGCAAATCCGGTCGTTCTGTGGGAATCCAGCGGACTTTCCGAGGTTTTTGCAGCCAAGGTTGGATGTGCGAACAAAACTCCTTAAAGGTTGTTTTGCTGTCGGCGTAACAGTAGAGAGAGTCAGCGGTTCCGTGTTGGACTAAGCTTTTGAGAAACCCTTCTCCGGCTGAATGACGCCCCAGAAGTTTTTTGCCTCCGGTGTGGTAGCCCTCTTTGTTGTATAAAACCGCTGCCGTTATATCCATTCTGAGATTTATTGCTTGAGAGTTGACTGAAGAAGCCAGACGGCATTCGAGCTCAGGCTTTGATGAAAAACCAGGAGACTGTTGTGAATCAAACCCTTGCCGTTAGCGAAGCTTGCAGAATACGATCGCCGCTTGTCCCGCGATATCTTAAAGACGATCGTCTGGGATTACAATGCTTACGGCTAAAGAAGGATTGGCAAGAGCGGATTTTAGTGTTATCCTCATGCCCATGCTTGGGGGCGATCGCCTTTTCGGTCTCCCATCTTATCCCGATCCGGAACCAAACAGTGCCTGTGGTATAATGCTTTAGCCTTGCTAAATGCCCGATTTGCAAGTGCTTGATCAAAGGAGCAGTTCGTCGGCAAAACGTTACCTCTACTCGATCGCGTCTTTGTCTTTAAAAACCAATAATCATGTACAACCCATCTCTGCGTCAAATTCCTCGCCATTTACCTGCGGATGTAATTCCATTAAAACAGCAATCTTCTCTTTTAGACTGGTTGGAATCTAACAATCGCCTGTTAGCAAGGGATGTCCAAGAACCCGACTATCTGCACGAAGAAGAAATTTCGGAACTTATGGCAGTTGACGACAGTCCTTACGATGATTTAGAAGAGGAAGTAGAAGAGGATGTGAGTGTAGGCGAAGAATAACGGGTAAAAGGGTGAAGAAATCAACCGGAAACAGGGAAGAAAAACTAAGAGATTTCTCAATCTCCTGTATCGCACCCTATTCCCCATTGTCAATTGCTTATTCTCAAATAGTGTGTGGTGAGGAGTGTTATGGATAACTTTTTGGATGAGAAAATCCCTTTTAGTCTGCCTTTCAAACTTACGGGCAGGAATTTATTCCTGCTGCTGGGTTTGGGGCTAGGCACTGTAGCGATCGGTTTAGATGTAGCAGCGGATAGATTTTTGAATTTACCTGCATCGCTATTTATGCCGCTAATTGTTTGTGCTTTAGTTGCGTCGGGGTTGGGCTATGCAGTTGTACCCCTACTCCAGCAACTAAAAGCAGGACAAATAATTCGCGAAGACGGCCCCCAAGCCCATTTGAAAAAAGCGGGAACGCCGACAATGGGAGGCATCTTTTTTGTACCTGCTGGGGTAGCAGTCGCTTTACTTTGGTCTAAGTTTAACTCAGATGTTGTTGCCGTATCGGCTTTAACTTTAGCTTACGGTTTCATTGGCTGGATTGATGACTGGCAAATTCTGCGACGTAAGTCGAACAAAGGTATTTCACCTCGGATGAAATTGGCTTTGCAAATAAGTTTTGCTGCTCTATTTTGTCTGTGGCTGATGTTTCATCAACCAGCAATTTCTACGAATGTTGCTTTGCCTTTCGGTTGGGTATTGCCATTAGGTTTGCTGTTCTGGCCGCTGGCGGGTTTTGTGCTAGTTGCCGAAAGCAATGCTACTAATATTACCGATGGTGTTGACGGGTTGATGGGAGGTTTGGGGGCGATCGCACTTTTGGGATTGGGCGCATCTGTAGCCTCAACTTCGCCAGAATTAATGATATTTTGCGCTTGCATCAGCGGCAGTTGTTTCGGTTTCTTAGCACACAACCGCAATCCAGCCAAGGTGTTTATGGGCGATACAGGTGCTTTAGCTTTGGGCGGTGCGTTGGGTGCGGTAGCTTTATTAACAAATAGCCTTTGGATATTATTAATTATCAGCGGGATTTTCTTTATTGAAACGCTGTCAGTAATTGCTCAAGTAGGTTATTACAAAGCTACAAAAGGCCCGGATGGCATCGGCAAGCGTCTGTTAAGAATGGCTCCACTGCACCATCATTTAGAGTTGTGCGGCTGGTTGGAAACTCAGGTTGTTGGCATCTTTTATTTAACAAACGGGGTGTTAGTGTTAATGATTTTGATGTTTACTAGCAACAGTTAACCGCGGATTTGGTAACGGATTGTGCAGGGGATGCAAGAGATATTTTCTCCTATTTCAAAGAAACAGGCAAGATGCCTGTTCCACAATAACTCAATGCAGTTGTGGAACAGGCATCTTGCCTGTTTAAGGGAAAGAAACAGGCAAGATGCCTGTTCCACAATAACTCAATGCAGTTGTGGAACGGGCATCTTGCCCGTTTAAAGCTAAAGCAACACGCTTTTGGGCTGTTCCACATTTCTTAGTCTCTTAGAGAGGGACTTCGTTTCTGTAGTAAGTAGCAGTTTCAACCGCCGAACAATCTATAATATCCCTAGTTAATGCAATGGAAACAAAAAAAATCAGGGGCAATATTGGAAGAATTGTTTCATCTACAAGCCTTCTATTGCTGGCTGCTAGCTTAGTTTTTTACTGGAACCTCGTTAGGCTGGGTTATGCTGTTCCAATTCCCTACATTTTAGACGTTTTCTGCTTAAATAACTGTCCGGCTGATGATTTAAATATTTTGCATACCCAATTCCCGCCCGATAATTTATTAAACTACGACAAGCCGCTAAGACAAATTTTAGGCGAACCAGATAAGTTAGATAAAAACAGAATTTCCATCCTAGTTGAAAAATCCAAATACAGGCTGACTGTATACGATAGCAAAAAGCCAGTAAAATCTTATCCTGTAGTATTTGGTGGCAACCCCACAGGTGATAAATTAAAAGCAGGGGATTTGCGGACGCCGGAAGGTGTTTTTAGTATTAAAGATATGTACCCTCACGAAACTTGGTCAAAGTTTCTGTGGCTGGATTATCCAACTAAACAATCTTGGCGCAAACACGTAAAAGCCAAGCAAAACGGTACAATTGGCTGGGGCGATAGCGTGGGTAGCGAAGTCGGGATTCACGGCGTTCCTCCTAATTCGGATAATATAATAAAATCTCGCTCGAACTGGACTTTGGGCTGCGTTTCGCTGGAAAATAAGGATGTTGAGGAGTTGTATGGGTTTGTGCAGAAGGGAACGGCAGTAGAAATTGTTAAATAAGGTAAACTGGTATAAAACTTGTTTTTCTGAAGCAACAGGCTTTCCGGCCTGTTCCACAAGAATTTAATGAACAGTGACGGGTTTTTACCTCAAGTTTCGGTGGTTGTGCCTGTTTACAACGGCGAGATGGATTTGCCGGAGTTGATCGAGTGCCTACGATCGCAAACTTATCCGATCGACAGTGTAGAATATCTCTTAGTAGACAATAACAGTCGCGATCGCACTTCAGCAATCCTCGAAACAGCAGCTAAGTTGGATCAAATAACCATTCGCCACCTCACAGAAAACCAGATTCAAAGTTCCTACGCCGCCCGCAATAAAGGAATTCGCGCATCAACAGGCGAAATCATTGCATTTACTGATGCAGACTGTCGCCCGGAATCTGACTGGCTGGAAAATTTAGTTAAACCATTTTTAGATGTAGAAATCGCACTTTCAGCCGGGGAAATACTCGCATTGCCCGGTAAAACTATTTTAGAACAACACGCCGATCGCCAAAATACTTTATCTCAAAAACATACACTCGCTCACCCTTTTTGTGCTTACGGCCAAACAGCCAATTTAGCTGTACGCAAACAAGTTTTAGAAACAGTAGGTTTGTTTCGCCCGCATCTCACCAGCGGCGGCGATGCGGACTTATGCTGGCGGATTTTGCGGGAAACATCCTATAAAATGTATTTTGCCGAAAATGCGATCGTCCGACACCGCCACCGTTCTACAATAAAACAGTTGCAAAGTCAATGGTATCGGTACGGCGAATCAAATAAATATTTGCACGAACTCCACGGTGTCGATTTGATGCGAGAATTCACAACAGGGGAATATTTTTACCGGCTGGCTAGGTGGCTGTTAAAGGAATTTCCGGTTGCGGCTGCCAAAAGTGCGATGGCCCAAGCCGATATGGTAGATTTGTTTAATACGCCGATCGGTCTAGTGAATGTTAGGGCAAGGTCGATGGGACAGCGCCAAGCCAAACTTCCAGAATCAGCTTGGCAGATTGAGCGGTTTTAATCGGTTTTAATATTTTAGAGCAATAAATTATTGTTCGATCGCACTTGCGATCGACAAATATTCGTTTGTACACAATCCGCCCTTATATACATATAAGTATAGTTTATCAGTACAGATAAATAAGCTGAATCCGAAATATGAAAATTTAACGCAATACTTAATATAAAATTAATAAGTCTATTCTGAAGCGCTCGGTTTGACGAGGAGAAGAAACTCAGAGGCAAACCCCAAAATTTTCTTTACTTCTGCCTTCGGGCTTTTCACTGCTGTCGTCAGCGCGTTGGGAATTATTCTCATAATTTTAAATTTTTGTAACCTTTACAAGTAATGCCAATGGCTCAAATCTTACTCCAGACCGTTTGGTTTATACCTTGCTATCCACTCATCGGCGGAGTTCTGTCGATGCTGTGGTTTCCGGCAATTACCCGTCGCACGGGGCCAAGACCATCCGGTTACGTGAACGCCATCTTAACCTTGTTCGCTTTCTTACACGGCGTCATAGCCCTGACAGCTATCTGGAACCAACCGGCACAACACCAGTTAATTCCCTGGCTGAATGTAGCAGGTTTAGACTTAACCATTCCCGTAGAAATCTCTACTGTCACCGTCGGCGCGACAGTTTTGATTACCGGACTGAACTTGCTGGCGCAGATTTATGCTTTCGGTTACATGGAAATGGACTGGGGCTGGGCGAGATTGTTTTCCCTGATGGGGCTGTTTGAAGCAGGGATGTGCGGCTTGGTACTGTGCAATTCCCTGTTCTTCAGCTACATGATTTTGGAAGTTCTGACTTTGGGTACTTACCTGCTAGTCGGGCTGTGGTTCAATCAGTCTTTGGTGGTGACAGGAGCCCGCGACGCTTTCTTAACAAAGCGGGTGGGAGATTTATTCCTGCTGATGGGAGTAGTCGCAATTCTGCCACTGGCTGGAACTTGGAATTTTGACGAGTTGGCTGTTTGGGCTCAGACTGCAAAGCTTGACCCTACTGTAGCGACGCTGTTGAGCTTGGCTTTGATTGCCGGGCCGATGGGTAAGTGCGCTCAGTTTCCCTTGCACCTGTGGCTGGATGAGGCGATGGAAGGCCCGCTGCCGGCGACGATTTTGCGGAACACCGTAGTTGTCGAAACTGGTGCTTGGATATTGATTAAGTTGCAGCCGGTGATTGCTTTGTCGCCGAGCGGACTGAAGACAACTATTATTGTAGGCGCTGCGACGGCGGTTGGTGCTTCATTAATTGCGATCGCCCAAATTGACATCAAGCGCACGCTTTCCTATATAGTCAGCTCTTACATGGGCTTAGTATTTATCGCCGTCGGCACCGGACAAGCCCAGACAGCCCTGACATTAATATTTGCCTACAGCTTGGCAATGGGTTTGCTGGTGATGAGCATCGGTTCGGTAGTTTGGAACAGCATCACTCAGGATGTCCGCTCTCTCGGCGGTTTGTGGGCAAAGCGGCCGATATCGGCCATATCGTTTATTGTCGGTAGCGCTGGATTGGTGGGACTGCCGCCCTTCGGCTGCTTCTGGGCTTTAGAAGACTTCACATCCGGGCTTTGGCAAACTCATCCTTCCTTGTTAGGAATAGTGCTGTTTGTAAACGGCGTCACTGCTTTTGGGTTGATGCGCGTCTTCGGTTTAGTTTTTGGCGGCAAACCAAAGCAAATGACCGAACGCTCGCCGGAAGTTCACTGGCCTTTTATCTTGCCGATGACTGTTTTAATGGGCTTTACTTTGCACGTTCCGCACTTGCTGGCTGCGTGGCATTTATTGCCGGGGGCAAGTTTGAATTATACCGCAACTGGACTGCTAGTTTTGTCAACGGCGATCGGCATCGGTGCCGGAGCATTTGTTTACCTGAACGAAAAATGGGAAAAACCGGTGCGAATTGGTTCTCAAGCTTTGCAAGACTTTTTTGCTTACGACTTTTACACTGCCAAACTTTACCGAGTAACAGTGATATTTGCAGTCGGTCTAGTTGCTCAAGTTATCTCTTGGATCGATCGCAATATTGTTGACGGTTTCGTAAATTTAATCGGTTTTGCAACGGTTTTCGGCGGGCAAAGCCTCAAATACAACGTTAACGGTCAAACTCAGTTTTACGCCCTAACAATTCTGTTCGGAGTTGCGCTTTTGGGACTGCTGATAAGCTGGCCGCTGCTAGCTCGCCTGTCGCTGATTGTAGGCGGGTAAAAAGATATAAATTTTAAGATTTTAGGTGACAGTTTTAATCTAAAATCTTAAAAGCATGAAGTCTTGAACAAAGATTTCCAACTCGTTCAAATAAGGCACATAAATGACATCAAACAACAGACAATTCAATCTTTCCCGACGCAATTCCCTCAAATTTGTCGCAGGAGCCATTGGTACAGGGATACTTGCAGCAGGAGCAGGCGCTGATTTGGCTGCACCCGAACCAGCAATTGCTCAAAATGACTCGACTCCCGATGCAGCTCTGCAAAAGTTAATGGACGGGAACAAGCGCTTTGTTAACAGAAAACGCCAAAGTCCCAACCAAGACTTACCCCGCCTCGTCGAAGTTGCCAAATCTCAAAAACCCTTTGCTGCTGTTCTCGGCTGTGCAGATTCCCGCTTTCCTTCGGAGATTATTTTCGATCAGGGATTGGGAGATTTATTTGTGTGTCGCGTGGCCGGAAATGTTGCTACTCCCGAAGAAATTGGCAGCCTGGAATTTGGCACGCTGGTATTGGGAGCAAAAGTGCTGATGGTAATCGGGCATAAACGTTGCGGTGCGGTAGAGGCAACCATCAAAGGAGCTCAAGTTCCGGGTCAAATTGGCAGTTTGCTCGACGCCATTAAGCCGGCTGTAGAAAGCTCGAAAGGCCAAGCAGGCGATCATCTAGAAAATGCCTGCAAAGCCAATGTTGTGCTGCAAGCTAAGAGGTTGAAAGCATCTCCTGTTATCTCTAAGTTAATTGAGGAGAATAAACTGAAAGTTGTGGGTGGATATTACGATTTAGACACGGGTGCAGTCAATATTCTGGTTGAGTCTTGATGCAATTTTAAAGTTATAATTTGGGAAAAAAGTGAGCTCTAAATTCTCAAATTATCAACCATAAAAGCGTGCCAAATTGATAGTTAATATCAAATACAGCAGTTCTCAATAAAGTGAGGTATGCCCACGGAGGCCACGGAGGCCACGGAGGCCACGGAGGCCGCTTATCAAGCGTGTACCTCATGTTACTGAGAAAGGCTATAAGTTAGCATCGGAATAGTAAATTCGAGTTAACTGTCAACCGTCAACAATCATTCCGGTGCAAGCGGAATTGATATTACTCTTCACTCTTCACACATTATGCTTAGTGCCTTGCTCTGGTTGCCCGCGTTGGGCGCTGCGGTAGTCGGGTTTCTGCCCGGAAACATCAACGGGATGCGGTTGCGTTCCATTGCCTCAGCTTTTGCTGCTGTTGTTTTCCTGTTGAATATCTGGCTGCTGACTCAATTCGATCCCGCCCATGCGGGACTGCAATTTCAAGAATATTTACCTTGGATTCCGCAATTAGGTTTGAGCTACAATTTGGGCATTGACGGCTTGTCTTTGCCGCTGCTGGTTTTAAGTGCCTTGCTGACGCTATTAGTCATTTACGGCACTGGCGAAAAGATGGATCGCCCCCAGCTTTACTACGCTTTGATTTTGCTAATCAATGCGGGTGTTGCCGGAGCTTTGATGTCTCAAAATTTGCTGCTGTTTGTACTGTTTTATGAAGTAGAATTAATTCCTTTTTATCTATTGATTGCGATTTGGGGCGGAAAGCAGCGGGAATACGCTGCCATGAAGTTTTTGATCTACACGGCAGTTTCGGGACTTTTAGTGCTGGCAGCATTTTTGGGTGTGGCTTGGCTGAGCGGTTCTTTAAATTTCGATTACAGTGCGATTACCACTCAAGAATTGCCGAGAAATCTGCAGTTAATCCTGCTCACACTTTTGCTAATTGGGTTGGGAATTAAAATTCCTTTGGTGCCGCTGCATACTTGGCTACCGGATGCTTACGTGGAAGCTTCGCCAGCAACAGCAATTTTGCTGGGAGGGATTCTGGCGAAGTTGGGAACTTACGGTTTAGTGCGGTTTGGCTTGCAGATGTTTCCCGAAACTTGGTCGATTATAGCTCCCGGTTTAGCGATTATCGGAACTGTGAGCGTGATGTACGGGGCTTTGAGCGCGATCGCCCAAAAAGACATCAAACGCATGGTAGCCTATAGTTCGATCGGGCATATGGGCTACATCCTCGTTGCCTGCGCCGCGGGTACGAAGCTGGCATTAATCGGCGCTGTTGGGCAAATGGTAAGCCACGGCTTAATTTTAGCTTTGCTGTTTTATTTGGTAGGCATCATCGAAACCAAAGTGGGCACGCGGGATTTGGACGTGCTCAACGGTTTGATGAACCCGATGCGGGGTTTACCCACTGCCAGTTCCCTGTTAGTTTTGGGCGGCATGGCAAGCGCCGGAATTCCCGGCTTGGTGGGTTTTGTTGCCGAATTTTTAGTGTTTCAAGGCAGTTTCTCGATCTTTCCAATTCCAACTTTACTCTGCATTTTAGCTTCGGGTTTAACAGCAGTTTACTTTGTGATTCTGCTCAACCGCACCTGCTTTGGGAAGTTGGACAATGCCACGGCTTACTACCCTCCAGTTACGTTTGCTGAAAATATGCCGGCGCTGGTTTTGGCAGGCATCATTTTTGTATTGGGAATTCAACCTGCTTGGCTGCTCAAGTGGAGCGAATCTACTACAAATGCGATCGTAGCCACTCTGCCGGCTGACAGAAATACCCAAGTTGCTATTAGCTATCCTGGGGAAAAGTCAGCGATTGAAATCGCATCTACACAAACGAAGTCCGCCAGGGAATGAATTCCCTGTCTAATAGCGAAAGTCCTCGCTATGAGGACTAATGAGTTTTCTAGTCCTCTTAAGAGGACTTTAGCTGTGAGGCAGGGAATTCATTCCCTGCCGGACTTAGGGACTATCGGTTTTACGTTAAGTTCTCACCAATAGGCAGAGGCTGGAAGTAGATAAATATTCAATTTCACTCAACCAAAGGAAGAAACAATGGTACAAACTCCTAATAAACCAGCAACTAAACTACCTCCTTCCAAACACGAATTTGCCGAAATAATTCACAGGCTAGAAGCTGGCGGCGCGATGATTCCAGATACGCCGGAAAATCTGATGCAAATCATCGCTATCTGGAAAGCTTACGCGGTGCCGATGGACTTTTACTGGCGGGATTTGCTTTACATCGCCGAACGGGTATTTTTACACCCGCTTCCCTTCTTTAAATACTTCTTGCCCCAGGAGTATTTAGACTTGCAAAATCACTATTCGGGCGACGGTGCAGATTTGCGGGTGTGGCGGGGGACTGGAAGCGCCCACCCGGAACTTTTGGAGTTCATGGAAAAGGGAGAAACTGGCAAACTCCCGCGGCTGTTTCACCATTTGTGGCACGATCGCATTAACATGGAATTTGCGGAAGAGTGCATGAGGGCGATGCTGTGGCACCGGGGCTTGTACGTGCCGACCAATCAATTCGATCCTTATTTGGACAGTGACGAATATAAGGCTAATGCCGATCGGGCAATTAAAGCTTACTTCAAAAAAGACCCGTTCATGCTGGCACTGCACAAAGCATTTCCAGAAATGTTTTTAGAACAGTGCCGCCAAATGTCTTATTACAGCAATCTCGGTTTATTCTGGGAAGTAATGGCACCGGTGTTTTTTGAAGTTTCGGATCTTTACGACGAAGGGAAAGTTACCACAGTCCCGCAGGCGATGGATTTCTTAGTAAATGGCATATTTGCCATCGCCGGACGCCCGATTTACCACCACGTTTACATCGACGGCGAGAAGTACGAAATTATCCCCAAATCTAAAGGTTTCACTTGGCTTTACGAAGCAGCGTTACCTTACGTGGAAGCTGTATTTTATCGCACTTCGCCATTCCGAGGCACCAAATCTTACAACGCTCAAGCTAGAGAAGTTCCTGACGACCAAAAAGACTTCCACTACGGAGTGCTTTATGCAGACAAATTCCCCGTAGGTACGGCGGGGATTCCGCCGACTTTGCTAGCACAAGATATGCTGCATTTCCTGCCGCCTTATTTGAAGGATTTCTACAAACAGCGCTGTCGCGGCGAAGATGATATCCTCAATCAAATTGGGGTGACATTTCAGCGATCAATGTATTGCGTAACTTCGGCGGTGATTCAAGCTTTGCGGACTGCTCTTTTGTATCCTTTAGATGATCCGAATCCAAAGCATTTGAAGGCAAATCGGGCTTTCTTTGAGTCTCAGATCGATCGCTTCTGTCGCCCGGAATACGGCATGAAATATGCTGCGAAGTTGAAGAGTATTCAGACTTCGGATTATAGGTAAAAGATGTTTTTGGGAGGCATCTTAGCTGAAAAGTCCGCCAGTCCGTTAGTCCGCCTGGGGTTGAAACCCCAGGCTCAAAGCTCAAGTCGGTTGAAACCGACTGGGAAAAATCAGAGCTTTTAAAGCCGTTTCAAAACTCCTATAATATTAAGCCAGTTGGCATCGTAATTATTCATATCTCTCTCTTCTCCTCTGATTTCTCTGCGTTCTCTGCGTTCTCTGCGGTTTAATCATTCCGATACAACCGGAAACGATATAACCAATAACAAATAACCAATAACTATGGACAGCAAAGAGCTAGCAAAATATATCGAAGCAACCGATGGGATTTCCAAACCTTGGCTGTTGGTGCAACTGCGACTGAAAAAATTACAAGAAAGGCGATCAGAGATTTCTGCTGAAGAGTATATGACAGAACTTACAGACATTCACAAAGATTTAATGAATCTGGGGGAATGGTGGCTGGGAATCGAGGATGAGGTTTTCTAGGCGATTTGAAGAATGCTAGGTGCGGGGATGGGTTCACCTTCTTCCTGCCAAGCTTCTAGATACATTTCGAGCACTTCTTCGCCATGTCGGATGGCTTCTTCGCGGGTTTGGCCGTGGGTACAGGGCATGACAACGCGATCGGCAAACTCTGGAATCGTCACGAGGAAAAGTTGATCCTCGTCAGACCATTGGACGATCATACTGTATCGATTCATGAATCTTCCTCCTTTAACTCGTCGAGTTCGGCTAACAATATTGCCAACTGCTTCTCTAAATAGCGTGGCACATCATCTCCGTCTTTGCCTGGAATTGTTAATGTCTTCCCAATCAAAGGATGCTGCCATCTCTCATGGCTGCCTTTTCCGCGTTTTGGCAAATAAATAAAGCCCTCACGGCTAATCTGAGCTTTTAACTCGCGAATTTTTCTAGGCATGGTGATTGTCCATTTTCTACCTCCATTTTCTCACTTAGCCATTTATTTTAATTTTTCCTTGGCCCATTCTGGCAGTTGGTTGCCGGGGCGATCGCACTTTAAAATTTCTCCATCAAATCTTTTTCTTGGGCATAGACATCTCGTAGCTGTTGCAGCGCGGCCCCAGAAATGACCGATTTAACAGTAGCTACCAATTGGCCCCACTCCAGCAAGCTGTCAACGGAAACAGCTTTTTTGAAATTGTACGTGTAGAATTTAGTCCAAAATGCTGGTGCTTGCTTGCTTTTCCAGCGTTTGTACCATCTGCCAAAATCTTGAGGTGCGATCGGCTGTACTTCTAAAATAGGGGGAAAATCGGCGTAGCTGACAAAGCGGCTGATGCCTTTGGCGTGCACGTACACCATGTAGCGACAGCATTCGATCCGGTAAATCTCGTCTGCTGAGATATTGAACAGCAGTGCGACTGTTTCTTCTGTAACGAATCTCGCCAGCGGATGCAGGATAGGAGATTTATGAATTATTCTAGATTCTGCGATCGTTCGCGATTTTGCCGGAGTTTCTGATATCATGGCTAGTACACCTCTGGATATGGTTAGTAGACTTCTGGATATGGCAAATGCACTTTTTGATAGAAAGAAATAATCTGTCCAGATGAGGTTTTACAGACGATCGCCCTTTAGTTTTCCAGGCCGGGGGGCGATCGCTCTTTACATATAAAATTGTACGACGCAATTGCATCAACTGTCAAGCATGGGTTTAGTCAGGCTAAAAATTCGGGAACTAGCGGCGGAGAAGGGCTGGACGCTTAAGGAAGTATCCGATCGTTCCGGGGTAATTTATAGCACAGTCAGAAGCTATGCTCGTCGTCCTGAAATGGCAATGGTTGACTTTACTTGCCTGCGGAAGTTAGCTCGGACTTTTGATGTGATGATTGAGGATTTGGTTGAGGTTTTGGAGGAATAGGTCGATCGCCCTTTAGTTGTCCAGACCAGAGGCGATCGCTTTTTTAGATGCAATTATCTTAAAACGCAACTGCATTATTTGTCAAGCATGGGTTTAGTCAGAGTTAAAGTGCGAGAGCTAGCGGCCGAGAGGGGCTGGACATTCAAGGAGGTGGCTGAGCGATCGGGCGTGATCTATAGCACCATAACCAGCTATGCTCGTCGTTCAGAAATATCAATGGTTGACTTTACCGCCCTGTACAAGTTAGCGCGGGCATTTGATGTGATGATTGAGGACTTGGTGGAGATTATTGAGGAATAGGTCGATCGTCCGCGATTTTGCCGGATTTTCTGATATCATAATAGACTCATCTCTTGATTGTAGGTGTGTACATCTTTTTGTTGTAGATGTGCAGGACAGAGATTATCTGTCCACATTAGGTTTAATAGGCGATCGCCCTTAGTTGTCCAGACCAGAGGCGATCGCTTTTTAAGATATCTAATATTAAACGACAGCAGATTGTCATTTGTCAAGTCAGTATGAGCAAAGGCTTAGTGAGGTTGCGGATTCGGGAGTTTGCTGCCCAGAACGGCTGGACACTTAAGGAAGTTTCCGATCGATCGGGCGTTGGTTACAGCACCATCAGAAACTACGCCCAATGTCAAGGCATGACAACCGTTAATTTTGCCTACTTGCACAGGTTGGCTCGCACGTTTGACGTAATGATTGAGGATTTGGTGGAGATTTTGGAGGAATAGGTCGATCGGCCACGATATTGACGGATTTTCTGATATCATGGTGAGCCAACCTAAGAATTGCATCCACTCTCAAGCATGGGTTTAGTAAGAATTAAAGTCAGAGAACTAGCTGCTGAGAAAGGTTGGACATTCAAGGAAGTTTCAGAACGTTCTGGGGTAATGTACAACACTGTCAAGCATTATGCTCGTTGTCCAGGGCTGACAACGGTTGACTTTACTTTGCTGCGGAAGTTAGCTCGGACTTTTGATGTGATGATTGAGGATTTGGTTGAGGTTTTGGAGGAATAGGTCGATCGCCCTTAAGTTGTCTAGACCGGGGGCGATCGCTTTTTTGTATTTTTTACACTATAGCATGATTAACTGTACTTAGTCAAACATTATTGTACTTAATCGGACTGAGGATGGTAACATCAAGGAAAGTTGTTATTAATAGTTGATTATTCTTCGTGGCTAAAACTAATACTGCGATCGCGGTCAGTTCCGCGATCAAGGAAGTCATTCAAAAACAAGCGCTAGCGACCAGACTAACTCAGAAAGAAGTAGTGTATTTGGGAATGCTGGCAATTGATGCACTCGATAAGGAAAGCCGCCAAGAGTTGGCGGACAAGGTGCATCAAATGCAGATGAATGGGGAGATTTGAAGCTGAGGGAAACCAGGTCAACAGTGTAATCTTTACGGCAAAAATGGACTCAACTTTATCCAAGGTCGATCAGCTTTCGATGTAATATCAACAATCGGGGCTTGAGAATATTGGCTGCGTATCACGTCAATTTTCTTTCTTTTGCTTTCGACGTAGAGTTGCATCGTTAATTGGGGGCTCAAGTAAATCCACCATAGCAAAAACGGCGATATCAACTTCTTGCTTCTTCCTTGAGCAATTCGTTGCGGTGCAGCGCGGTTGTTGGGATGCTGGGGCTACCTCGGTGCTTTACGCCAACCATTGGCTTTAGCCTCTGACTCTGTGCAAAACCATCTCTCACCGCTAGCTGGATCGATAACTGTTGATTCGTAATCTTCCATGCCTGGAAGGTGATAAACCTTATTGCCTCTATCGATCGAGATGTTGCCTTTGATAGTACATCCTGGTTTTGCGATCGATGTAATTGGAGAAGGTGAACGACTAGGACTAAACTCCATTGTAAGAACCACAATGACAGCCAGAATCCCAATACCAAAAACTGTTTTGAGTACACCGCGTTTCTGTGGTTTCTGCTTTGTTGGTTCATTTCGAGGTGCAACACCTTGAATTGATGCTCTAGTTGCACGTACTTTCCCGTCTGTTTCAGCAACTTGCTCGTACAAAATCGTATCTCCGACTTTTGGGCGACGACTTGCTTCCTTCAGCGCACTGATATGCAAGAAAACTTCTTTACTGCCATCATCCGGTTTAATGAAGCCAAACCCCCGATCGTTTTTCCATGTTGTCAGTTGCCCTTTATTCAGAACAGGTTTCATAAAATTGAACTTTTATTCGTGCTTAACAGACTCAGCCAACCGCTTCACATTCTCTCGCCAATGAACATTAATCGGACTGTTACGAATATCAACTTCTAGGGTTACTTATTGTAACTAAGAATCTGTAGTATGTTCCAATCCGTTTTAAGTTTTGACTCGATCGCCCTTTAACTGAGGCTGGGTATCAAGCATTAAATCCCTTTGAATCCCACTTCCAGATCCATCTCTTTTGCCGGACTTACAGGAGGTTGAGGCGCGGATTGGGTTTGGTTGCGAAAAACACCAATTTGATTGAGAACGATCCCGATTAAAATGATGCTGCCGCCGATGTATTGAGCTGTTGTGGGCGTTTCCGATAAAATCAAATAGGCGGTTAAAATCCCCGCGATCGGACTAAACGAACTGGCGAGGGATACATCTGCAGCGCCCGTCGTTTTTAGTCCGGTAAACCAGCACAGTTGTCCGCCAACAACAATAATCGCACCATAGACGAGCATCCACTGCCAGAGGAAGGGCGCAAAAACATCGATAAAGTGGGTGGGAGTATATAAGATTAAAACGACAATAAAGAAAACAACTGTTCCCAGTGTTGTTCGGATAATAGAGAACAATCCTAACGGAATTTGTTTGAGCGTGACTTTACTAATAATCGTCGAAATGGCTAACGCGATCGCCCCGGATGCTGCCATCAATTCGCCTCTGCCGATCGTCAATCCGCCCATGCCCATCATATCGGTAGTCGGTGCTTGCAATACAATAGTCAGTGCAACACCGACAAACGAAACCATCGCCCCGGCAATCACCCAAAGATTGACGCGATCGCCCAAAATTAGAATGGACAGCGCTAAAATCAGAGGCGGCTCGATGCGTCCAATCAGTACCACATTATTGACAGCGGTTAAATCCAACGCCATAAAAGTTAAGGCTGGAGCCAATGCCCCAGATAGCAAAGAAATTGCGATCAACCCCCACCATGTTTTACTGGGAATCGAGCGGAAATTTTGCACCGTACATTGCTGGCGATAAACCAGGAATAAAACTGCTAACGCGCAGAGATTCCCTACAAATAAAACATTACAAAGTGAAATCAAATTTCTGCCGTCGATCAGGTTCTGCGCTCCTAAATCGGTCAGTTTGCGAATGACAGAGTTAGAGGCAGCAAAAATGAGGATTGCTAGTAATAAATAGGTTCGTCCAGGGATGCGGTTGAATAATTGAGACACGATAATAGGAACATGAATATATGATGCGTTCTCTTCTTTATACCACTGTTTCCTATGCGGTAATTCCTTACAGAAATATACAAAAAAATCCCCCGCCAGAAGGCAGGGGATTTGATTTAATTACCTACAAAACCAGAGTTCAGAGTTACCCGAATTTCCCGGCTGTCGAGGCAATTACAAAGGCCGCGTAAGTGAGGACGTTGCCCACAGTAAAGTGAACTAAGCCAACCAAACGACCTTGGACGATCGACAAAGCAACAGGCTTGTCTTTCCAGCGAACCAAGTTAGCCAAAGGAGTGCGCTCGTGAGCCCAAACCAAAGTCTCGATCAACTCTTGCCAGTAACCTCTCCAAGAGATCAGGAACATGAAACCAGTTGCCCAAACAAGGTGTCCGAATAAGAACATCCAAGCCCAGACTGACAAGTTGTTAGTACCATACGGGTTGTAACCGTTGATCAACTGAGAAGAATACAGCCAGAGGTAATCGCGGAACCAGCCCATCAGGTAGGTAGAAGACTCATTGAACTGAGCCACATTACCTTGCCAGATGCCCAGGTGCTTCCAGTGCCAGTAGAACGTTACCCAAGCTAGGGTATTCAACATCCAGAATACAGACAGGTACATGGCGTCCCAAGCAGAGATGTCGCAAGTACCGCCACGGCCGGGGCCGTCGCAAGGGAAAGCATAACCGAAGTCTTTTTTGTCCGGCATCAGCTTAGAACCGCGTGCATCCAGAGCGCCCTTGACCAAGATCAAGGTGGTGGTGTGCAAGCCTAGTGCGATCGCGTGGTGAACCAAGAAATCGCCAGGTCCGATCGCCAAGAACAGAGAATTAGTACCGCTGTTAATCCCGTCCAACCAGCCTGGGAGCCATACGTTGCCGTAGTTGGGCCAAGCGGTAGAAGCAATGCTGTCAGGGTTAGACAACAGCACGTCCATGCCGTAGAGAGCTTTTCCGTGAGCAGCTTGGATGAACTGTGCGAACACTGGTTCAATCAAGATTTGCTTTTCAGGAGTTCCGAAAGCGACTACAACGTCATTGTGAACGTACAAGCCGAGAGTGTGGAAGCCCAAGAACAGCGACACCCAGCTCAAGTGAGAGATAATCGCTTCTTTGTGCTGCAACACGCGATCGAGCACGTTGCCTTTGTTTGCTTCAGGATCGTAGTCCCGCACCAAGAAGATAGCTCCGTGGGCGAAAGCGCCGACCATGATGAATCCAGCAATGTACTGGTGGTGGGTGTAAAGCGCAGCCTGAGTCGTGAAGTCCTTACCTATGAAAGCGTAGGGAGGCATCGCGTACATATGCTGTGCTACCAGGGAGGTAATTACGCCCAAAGCAGCGAGGTGAAATGCCAGTTGGAAGTGCAGGGAGTTGTTGTAGGTTTCATACAAGCCTTGGTGAGGCAAGTTGAACTGTCCTTCACTCTTGCCGCCGACCAAACCAGCCTTAGAATCCAACATCTCTTTGATGCTGTGACCGATACCGAAGTTAGTCCGGTACATATGACCGGCAACGATAAACAGAACTGCGATCGCCAAGTGGTGGTGAGCGATGTCTGTCAGCCACAGGGATTCTGTTTGAGGGTGGAAGCCACCCAAGAAAGTCAGAATTGCGGTTCCCGCGCCTTCGGAAGTACCGAAGACATGGTTCGCTGCATCTGGATTCTCGGCGTATACGCCCCAGTTACCACTGAAGAACGGAGCCAAACCGGCCGGGTGAGGCGGGGTAGACAGGAAGTTGTCCCAACCTACGTGCTGTCCGCGAGATTCGGGGATAGCAACGTGAACCATGTGACCAGTCCAAGCCAAAGAGCTGACACCGAACAAACCAGCCAAGTGGTGGTTGAGGCGAGATTCAGCATTTTTGAACCAAGACAAGCTGGGGCGGTACTTGGGCTGGAGGTGCAACCAACCTGCGAACAGGAATACAGCCGCCAGTAGTAGCAAGAAGATAGCTCCTTGATACAGGTCGGCGTTTGTCCGAATCCCTTGGGTGAACCACCAATGGTAGACACCGGAGTAAGAGATATCCACCGGGTTAGAAGCGCCCCCTTGAGTGAAAGCTTCTACTGCAGGAGCGCCGAATTGCGGGTCCCAAATCGCGTGAGCGATCGGGCGGACGTTTAGAGGGTCTTTAATCCACTGTTCAAAGTTACCTTGCCATGCTACGTGGAACAGGCTGCCCGATGTCCACAAGAAAATGATTGCTACGTGGCCGAAGTGAGAAGCAAAAATCTTTTGGTAAAGATTTTCTTCGGTCATGCCATCGTGGCTTTCAAAGTCGTGTGCTGTGGCAATCCCGTACCAGATCCGCCGTGTGGTCGGGTCTTGGGCAAGGTCTTGGCTAAATTTTGGAAATTTCGTTGCCATAAGCCTTGATTAATCCTGAATCCTGAACAAAATTGAAGGGATTCGGTTCGGAGTTTGGATTCTCGATTTGAGATTCCTCCCAAATCGAGAATCCAAAACCTAGGGGTAGTTTACCCTACCGAAATGATTCGCGCTAGGAAAAATGCCCACGTAGTGACAATTCCTCCTAGGAGGTAGTGAGCTACACCCACAGCCCGACCCTGAATAATGCTCAGAGCGCGAGGCTGAATCGACGGAGCTACCTTGAGCTTGTTGTGAGCCCAAACAATCGACTCAATCAGTTCTTGCCAGTAGCCGCGGCCGCTGAACAGGAACATCAAGCTGAAGGCGAAGACGAAGTGTCCAGCTAGGAACATCAGACCGTAGGCCGACAGTGCCGAACCGTAGGACTGAATCACCTGAGAAGCTTGCGCCCACAGGAAGTCCCGCAGCCAGCCGTTAATCGTGATCGAACTTTGTGCGAAGTTGCCGCCGGTAATGTGAGAAATTGTGCCGTCTGACGATACTGTTCCCCACACGTCCGACTGCATTTTCCAGCTAAAGTGGAAAATCACGATCGAGATGCAGTTGTACATCCAGAACAAGCCTAGGAACACGTGATCCCAACCAGAAACTTGGCAGGTGCCGCCACGGCCTGGGCCGTCGCAAGGGAACCGGAAGCCCAAGTTGCCTTTGTCAGGAACCAAGCGAGAACTGCGTGCAAACAACACGCCCTTCAAGAGAATCAGGACTGTAACGTGAATGGTGAAAGCGTGGATGTGGTGGATCATGAAATCCGCCGTACCCAACTCGATCGGCATCATCGCTACTTTGCCGGCGACTACTACTGCACCGCCGCCAAAAGCGTGGCTGACGATTTCGGTAGCATTAGGCGCTGTTGTGCCCGGAGCCAAAGCGTGGATGTTTTGCACCCACTGGGCAAATATCGGACGCAACTGAATCCCGGTATCCGAGAACAAATCTTGAGGACGACCGAAAGCGCGCATCGTGTCGTTGTGAACGTACAAACCGAAGCTGTGGAAGCCCAAGAATATACAAACCCAGTTCAGGTGGGAAATGATCGCATCTCTATGACGGATCACGCGATCCAACAAGTTGTTGACATTTCCAGCGGGATCGTAATCCCGAACCATGAAGATTGCTCCGTGAGCGGCTGCTCCAACAATCAGGAATCCGCCAATCCACATGTGGTGGGTGAACAGGGATAGCTGAGTCGGGTAGTCGGTCGCGATGTACGGATACGGAGGCATCGCGTACATGTGGTGGGCGACGATGATGCTCAGAGAGCCCATCAGTGCCAAGTTAATCGCCAGTTGCGCGTGCCAAGAAGTAGTCAGGATTTCGTAGAGACCTTTGTGACCTTCACCAGTGAAGGGGCCTTTGTGGTTCTCTAGGATTTCTTTCATGCTGTGGCCGATGCCCCAGTTCGTGCGGTACATATGACCAGCCACGATGAACAGCACTGCCAAAGCCAAGTGGTGGTGTGCTGTATCAGTCAGCCACAAACCGCCTGTGGTGGGGTTCAGACCGCCTTTGAAGGTCAGGAAGTCTGTGTATGCGCCCCAGTTGAGGGTGAAGAAGGGGGTTAAACCTTTAGCGAAACTCGGGTAGATGTCAGCCATCAAGCCCGGTGTCAAAATCCACTCGTGCGGCAGGGGGATGTCGGCAACTGTTTTGATCAGCTTACCGCCGACTGTCAGCGGTGCACCTGCATCGATCGCGTCCATGCAAGCATTGATCGGCAGAGCCACGTGAATTTGTTGTCCTGCGAAGCCCAAGCACCCGCAGCCTAACAAAACTGCCAAGTGGTGGTTCATCATCGATTCCACGTTCTGGAACCATTCCAGTTTCGGAGCGCGGACGTGATAGTGGAACCAACCGGCAAACAGCATCAAAGCTGCCATTACCAGGGCGCCGATCGCAGTGCAATATAGCTGGTATGAGTTAGTGATGCCGTTGGCGCGCCACAGTTGGAATAGACCAGAGGTGATCTGAATCCCGTGAAAGCCGCCGCCTACATCTGCATTTAAAATTTCTTGACCAAAAATCGGCCAGACCACTTGAGCGCTGGGCTTGATGGCTGTAGGATTTGTCAGCCAAGCTTCGTAATTGGAAAATTTAGCGCCGTGGAAATATGCGCCGCTCAACCATACGAAGATTACTGCCAAGTGGCCGAAGTGAGCGCTAAAGATTTTGCGCGAAACGTCTTCTAAGTCACTTGTATGACTGTCAAAGTCGTGAGCGTTAGCGTGGAGGTTCCAAATCCAAGTGGTGGTTTTTGGCCCCTTAGCTAGAGTGCGATCAAAATGACCGGGTTTTGACCACTTCTCGAAAGAAGTTGGAACCGGATTCTTATCGACTACTACCCTAGCTTTTACCTCTCGCTCTGGAGGACTAATGGTCATGAAGACTCTCCTCTCGGTAAGACAAGGAACGAGAACTGAACACTGTACCGGACACTCCCCACGCTTGATTAGGCGGGGGATTCTCGAAAAAGCCGACACTACACGGCACTTTACTCTTTGCAGAGCTAGACGCAGGTGCATCGTCTCCCCAAGCATTTTGCTTCTGTGAAGAAGCCAGTTTCCCAGTGTCGCTAACAATGTGCCTGGGTACTGCCAACTCTTCTCGCTATCTGGAGCCGCCGATCGCGTCCTTGATTCAGACTTGATACGCCTGCTCCTTTTGAGGGAGTTTTATGAATTATAAGCTTGCTAGAGAAGTATTAATCGCTTGTTAACAATACTTAAAAAAGGCTCAATTCTTGATGTAATAACGCCTTTAAATCCCACAGTCCCTCAAAAAAGTCAAGGGGTACTGCCATTAACTTTACAAAACTCAAAGATAAGGTAATTTAGGAATACTCATTTGTAGATATATAGCCTTTCTCAGTAACATGAGGTGCTCTGGCGGCCTCCGTGGGCATAGGGCTTAGGGCATAGGCCTAGGACTCACCCCCATACCTCACCACGCTTGAGAACCGCTATATGTTTGGCAAAAAGGCTGTGGCAATTAAGAGTAGGAGAGGATGGGTTGCCCGCTGCTGCCTCAATTCGGGCTCCTACGCGGCTTGGGAATTCCAAAGCCGGCAATTCCCCAATACTAAATTCATTTTTGGGCTATAGTTCCCTATGAGAAGGCTTCTAGGAGTATGGTTGCGTGATTGGGATCAATTGGCACAGAACGGTTGCGGGCAGGCTGGTGGCATTGTTCGCAGTAGCAGTATTAATTTTGGGTTTAGCAAGTTGTGGCGCGGGCAATCCCGAATTGCCCAAATCAGGGAACAAGAGCGGCTCAGCTACCGCCCCAGTAAACAGAATCTCAGAGGTTTCTCCCCCAGAAGCCATTCAACAACTGCGTCAGGCTCTAGAAATCTACCAGCCTCAAATTAGTATTTTGAATCCAAAACCTGACGCAGTGCTTCAGGATATAAATGTATCTGTTGAGTTCCAAGTGAAGGACTTGCCCATTTTCAAAGATGCAAACTTGGGTTTGGGCCCCCATCTGCAAGTTTTATTAGACAACCAACCTTATGCAGCAGTTTACGACATCAAACAACCTTTAATGCTCTCCGACTTAGATCCCGGAACCCATACCCTGCAGGTGTTCGCCGCCCGCCCTTGGGAAGAAAGCTTTAAAAACGAAGGTGCCGCAGCTCAAACCACCTTTCACATTTTTACCAAAACAGACAATAATAATCCCGATCGAACATTGCCCCTATTAACGTACAACAGCCCCCAAGGCAGCTACGGGGCAGAACCCATCCTGCTCGACTTTTACTTGACAAATGCCCCCCCGCACCAAGTGGCGCAAGAAAATTCCCAAGATGAAATACTCGATTGGAAAATTCGAGCCACAGTCAACGGCCAAAGCTTTGCGATCGACCAGTGGCAACCTATATATCTTAAAGGATTCAAACCAGGGAAAAACTGGGTACAGCTAGAATTAATTGACGAGCGGGGAAAAATCGTCAAAAACGCCTTTAATAATACAGTCAGACTGATAAATTTCCAACCGCTCGGCCAAGAGCCTCTTTCTAAATTAGTGCGGGGCGAACTAACAGCAGCAGAAAGTCGCGGTATAGTCGATCGTACCTACCAAGCCCCCGAACCGACACCAACCCCAACCCCCGAACCGACACCGACACCTGCATTAGAAAAAACACCAGTTGTCCAACCCTCACCAGCGGTTCCAGAAACCCCTGTTACCCAACCGAGCTTAGAGCCAACAGTCGCTCCCGAAGTTGCTCCCATTCAAGTAATAGAAGCGACACCAACAGCAACCCCCCCACTCGAAGCGCCGAAAATTGTAGAACCAATTCAAGTAATAGAACCGACACCGACAGCAACCCCCCAACTCGAAGCGCCGAAAATTGTAGAACCAGTTCAAGTAATAGAACCGACACCGGCAGCAACTCCACAGTTAGAAACCCCGAAAGTTGTTGCACCCGTTAAAATAATAGAACCGACCCCAACAGCATCTCCCCAAACAAAAAAACAGGAATATAAAGGATACTACAATCGGTTCCGCAACTTCTTGCGTCAAGAACCCCAACCTGCTAATCCTTCAGAGCCACCAACCCTGCCAGAAATAACAGAAAAAGCTCCAGTACCAAAAGTAGTTGCTCCCGCGATACCAGAACAATCTCCCAATCTTGTACCGCCAACGCCACCAGTTGCCGCTGAAACTCCTAGCCAGCCAACCAGCGAATTAGCCCCTCCCGAAACAACAGTTTCCGAACCAGAAAATCAGCCAAAATCCGAACAAAAAGTCGAATTTGCCACCTAACAAAATCTTCCTGGGCTTCGTGGCATGGGCGTCCCGCCCGTGATCCAGTAGAATTTGCCACCTAACAAAATCTTTCTGGGCTTCGTGGCATGGGCGTCCCGCCCGCGATCCATCTGCGGTCAAAAATCAAAAATTAGGACACTAAAAAATGACCTACCTCGAAACAGCCGCCAAATTCTACAGCGATGTTGCCGAAACACCCCAAATCGGACTTTGCTGCGTCCAAAGCAGCCCCTTGCAATTGCCAGGATTAAAAATTCCCCAACAAATGCAAGAAATGAATTACGGCTGCGGCACAACCGTTCACGCCGCCGAACTTGTCGGCAATCCCTTCGTGCTTTATGTAGGCGTCGGCGGCGGATTGGAAGCACTACAATTTGCATATTTTTCTAGACACAAAGGAGCGGTTATTGCCGTCGATCCAGTTCCAGCAATGCGAGATGCTGCTGCACGAAACTTGCAAATAGCCGCCCACGAAAATGATTGGTTCGATCCGAGTTTTGTAGAAATTTGTGAAGGCGATGCTTTTGCTTTGCCGGTGCCGGATGCTTCTGTAGATGTTGTCGCCCAAAACTGCTTGTTTAATATCTTTGAACCAGCGGATTTAGCTAAAGCATTAAAAGAGACTTATCGGGTGTTAAAACCGGGTGGCAGATTGTTGATGAGCGATCCGATCGCAACTCGCCCCATTCCCCAGCATTTGAAGGAAGACCAACGCTTGCGGGCCTTGTGTTTGTCCGGCGCTTTGACATACGAAGAATATGTTCAACAGCTTGTAGACGTTGGTTTTGGGCAAGTCGAAGTGCGGGCGCGCCGTCCTTACCGATTGCTGGACAAACACAATTATCAATTGGATGCAGATTTGCTGTTAGAAAGCCTAGATTCGGTGTCTTTCAAAGTGGATGTACCGGATGATGGAGCTTGCATTTTCACTGGCAAGACGGCGATTTATACGGGGTCTGAAGAGCTGTTTGATGACGGGGCGGGTCACGTTTTGCAGCGGGGCGTGCCGGCGGCAGTGTGCGATAAAACTGCTGGGAAGTTGGGGGGATTAATGCCCGATAAGGTGTTAATTACTGATTCGACTTGGCATTATAACGGCGGCGGTTGCTGTTAGATTTATTTCGGAATAATGCGGCTGTAAGCTGTTCGGCATTTAAAGGGCTTGCGTAAGGTGCGTCAGCATCTAAGGTTTTCCGTTTCAGCGTAAGGGTTATAGCTGACGCACCCTACTAGCCTCGTTACTGGTTTAAATGCTCCACAGCTTAATCTTTGGGGAATAGAGCGTTTCTCAAAAAAGTGAGGTGTGTGGGCGCTTCCTATGCCCTCTTTGCACCTTGCACCGGGAGCATCTCAGTTTTGCAAAAAGCATTTTTTTTATTATAGTGCAAGCGTCCCCGCTCGCGTATTCTACAAATCGCGAGCGGGGGACGCTCGCACTATAAATACAAAACTGAGATGCTCCCTTTGCACCTCATGTTGGTGAGCAATGGTATAGAGATCTCTAATTTTAGACTTCGCCTCAAATTTTCATCAAATTTTTATTTCCACCTGACATCCTAGCGGGAGAAGGTTCACAACTCTGAAGTAAGGAATAGATTGCTCTTGAGAGGAGTGGCTGTCTTCATCACCCCCGTTCGCTAAATGTGAGGAGGAAATTTCCATGCTATCGAAATCTTTAAATTCAAGTTCATTATCGATCGTCCGTTACGGATCTAGTTTTGTTTTGGGATTAGTGTTGTGCACGGCTTCGGCCCCGGTGCTGGCGCACGTTGGGCATGACAACGAGTTTGCAGGTGGGGATGCGGCGAAGATTATGCAGCCGATCGAAGTTGATGCCAGTAAAGCAACCGCATTGGGAATTAAGACAGAGGCAATTGCCCCTACAACCGATGGAGGTATTGTTAAAGTTCCCAGCACCAGCTTAGTTGATGCCAATGGGCAAAAGCTCGTCTACATCCAGGAAGGAACAACCTACAAACCAATCTCAGTTCAGATTGGTAGCGACTCTGGAGATGTGGTGGAAATTAAAGAAGGCAATTTAGTTCCGGGAAATCAGATTGTGATGCAGGGGGCAACGTTTTTGTACTCGGAGGCATTGCGAGGTAAACCGCAGGCCCAAACCCCGCCATCACCCGCTACATCGCAAGTAGAAACGCAAGCATCACCCGCTACATCGCCAGCAGAAACGCAAGCATCGGCCGCTACATCGCCAGCAGAAACGCAGCCTGCTCAAGGATCGTCACCTTTGATGTGGGTAGCAGGCGCAGGAGTTTTACTGGTGGGTGGATTCGCCCTCTTTGGGTTAAAAGGCAAGGATCGGTAGACATTCAAAAACCAAGATTTTTGGTAACAGTCGATCGCGACGGAGTAAAAATCTTTACTCCGTCTCCTAAAAGCTTGCCTAATGCTATCCAAATTTCATTTTTATGTTAAACGTCATCCCCAAATGGTCTATTGCTCAACGATGGTTAGTGGTGATCGGGGCGATCGCCCTGACCATCTGGAGCCTGTATACTGTAAGTCGAATGCCCCTCGACGTGTTGCCCAACTTTGCGCCCCCTCAAGTAGAAGTACAGACAGAAGCCCCCGGTCTAGCCCCGGAAGCGGTGGAATCGTTGGTGACGTTACCGCTAGAAAGTGCGGTCAACGGAACACCAGGAGTTGAAGTCGTTCGTACCTCCTCAGCCGTAGGAATTTCTGTATTGCGGGTAGTGTTTAAGTGGGGTACTGACCCGTATCAAGCTCGTCAACTCGTGGCAGAGCGATTGCAGGACGCGCAAGACCGACTACCGGAAGGGGTTGGTACCCCGCAGATATCGCCCCTAGCTCCCCCCATCGGAACGGTGATTCAATATGCGTTCACGTCTGACACTACATCGATCATGGAAGTGCGACGTTTGGTGGATGGCAAAGTCAACAATCGGTTGTTGGCAGTTCCAGGCGTATCGCAAGTGCTGGTTTACGGCGGAGACGTGCAGCAGTTTCAGGTCATTGCGAATCCTGAAAAACTCAAAGCGTTGAAGGTTTCGCTACAGGAAGTCGTCAAGGCGGCAAACGAGGCAAATGCCAAAACCGCCGGTGGATTGTTGATTGACCCCGATCGCGAATTGGTCATTCGGGGAGAGGGACAAATCCAGACGATCGCAGATTTGCAAAAAGCTGTGGTCAAGGTGCAGGAGGGAAAACCCATTCTACTGCGGGATGTGGCAGAGGTGAAGATTGGGGCTGCACTCCAGCGAGGCGATGCCAGTTGGAATACTAAACGGGCTGTGGTCGTGATGGTCAACAAGCAACCTTTGGTGGATAGTCCTACCGTCACGCAAGCCATCATCGAGGCGATGGAGGAAATTAAACCGGGCTTACCCAAGGATGTGAAGGCAAACGTCACTTTCCGGCAAGATGCCTACATTGATGCCTCAGTTGGTAATGTGCGATCGGCCTTGATCGAAGGCAGTTTGATTGTCGCAGCCATTCTGATTCCCTTTCTGATGAACTGGCGCACTCTCTCTGTCTGTTTGTTTGATTTCTTTCTGACGCTACTGTTTTCACTGTTGGTGTGTTCCTGGATCGGTTTGGAACTCAACACCATGACCCTCGGCGGATTGGTAGTGGCGATCGGAACAGCCGTGGATGATGCGATCGTCTACTGCGAAAATACCTACCGCCGCTTACGGGAAAATCGCCTCTCGCCCAATCCCCAGCCACCACTGGAAATTATTTTTGAGGGTTCTCAGGAAGTGCGCGAGTCGCTGATTGGGGCGACGTTAATTGGCATTATTGTCTTTTCACCGATTTTCACACTCTCTGGGGTAGAGGGGCGGATCTTCACCCCGATGGGCATTGCCTACCTAGTGGTGGTTGTCATCTCCAGCCTGGAATCGCTAGTAATCTCCCCTGCATTGTGTGCCATTCTGTTACCGCACAGCCGGATGCAGACGACAGAACCCTTCCTAGCCCGGTGGTCTAAACAACTTTACGATCCGTTGCTGCGAATGGCGATGCGTCGCTCTACCTTAATTTTAGGATTGGCCACAGCCTCAATGGTAGCGGCAATGTTGATTGTGCCGACGTTAGGACGGGATTTTCTGCCAACGTTCCAGGAACGATCGCTGATGAATGCGATCGCCCTTTATCCGGGTTCCTCACTCGAAGCAACCAATCGCGTTGGCTTAGCAATTCAAAATGCTCTTAAGGATGACCCCCGGTTTGAATCAGTACAACTCCGGGCAGGGCGTGCTCCGGGTGATCCAGATGCGGCATCGGTGAACTTGGCACACTTAGACGTGGAACTAAGTGAAGCAGCGATGCAAAACCGTCCTGCCTCCATTGAAGCCTTGCGGGAGGCATTGGGTCAGTTTCCGGGAGTTGCCACCAATGTCGGTGGATTTATCAGTCACAGGATGGATGAAGTGTTGTCGGGGGTCAGGAGTGCGATCGCGATCAAAGTATTCGGCAATGACCTGCAAGAACTACGCCGCATTGGAGAACAAATCGAAGCCGCAATGAAAGACGTGAAGGGATTGGTAGACCTTCAGCTTGAGCCCCAAATACCGATCCGTCAAGTACAAATTCAATTTAACCGAGATGCAGCCGCTCGCTACGGATTGACGATCGCCCAATTGTCAGATTTCACCGAAACAGCCCTAAATGGTCGCGTGGTTGCTCAAGTGCCCGATGGTCAACAGTTGGTCGATGTGTTGGTTTGGGTCAACGAATCTGCCCGTCGCAATCTCAACACGATTCGCAACCTCCAAGTTAATACCCCAACAGGTCAAATCATCCCGCTTTCGCAGGTAGCAAAGGTTGACTTTGGCAATGGTCCGAACACGATTAACCGGGAAAATGTCTCACGTTTAATTGTAGTGTCAGCCAACGTACAGGGACGCGATGTTGCTTCGGTCGTCGGTGACATTCGCGCCAAGGTCAAGCAATCGGTGCAACTGCCCCAGGGCTACTATATTCAGTACGGCGGACAGTATGAGTCGGAACAACGGGCTGCTCAAAACTTCCTAATTTTCGGAATATTAGCAGTGCTAGCGATCGCCGTATTGATGTACTTCACGGTGAAATCCGTTCCTGCCATGCTGATGGTTATGATCAACTTACCATTAGCCCTGGTTGGCGGTGTTATCTCAGTCCTGCTGACGGGCGGCGTTATCTCAGTTCCGTCAATGGTAGGCTTTGTGACGCTGTTTGGCGTAGCGACGCGCAATGGATTGCTGCTCGTAGACAACTACAACACCAAACTGGCACAAGGAATGCCGCTTCCCAAAGTCATTGTCGAAGGCTCGATGGAACGGTTGCTGGCGATTCTGATGACAGCACTCACCTCGGCATTGGGGATGATTCCCCTGGTCTTAAGCGGTGGGGCTGGTAAGGAATTGTTGCAGCCTTTGGCGATCGTCGTCCTCGGCGGACTCTTTACCTCAACTGCTCTCACCCTACTGGTTCTACCTGCATTGTATGCTCGATTTGGCAAGTTTCTAATGCCTAAACGGGTGATGAAAGCAACCGAGTTGAAAAACTATGGCATTGAGCCGACACCAACCAAAGAAGTAGGCTAAACCTTGACCACTGGGTTAAAAACGGACAGAGATTGGCAACGGTGCTCGCAGGATTTTCCTAAAAGACTGTATGCACCGGTGCGTCGCTGTGAAACTATCGATATTATTTAGGAGCTTGATAGCGACGCACCCTACAGCTATTCTCTCTCTGTGTCCTCTGTGTCCTCTGTGGTTAAATCATTCCGATGCAATGAATTATATCGATATTATTTAGCAGCTTTGATAGCGACGCACCCAGAGCTAATTTTGGATAAATTTTGAGAATTAGTATGATCTGTTTGTTAGTAAAAAAGTATCGGACGAGATAGCTATAAAATGAGAATTCTGCTGGCGGAAGACGAACCAGATTTGGGTGCGATCGTGCAACGCACCTTGAGCCGAGAAAAGTACCTGGTGGATTGGGTGCAAGATGGCACCACTGCTTGGAACTATCTGGAAGACCAATGGATCGAGTACACGGTTGCCATTTTTGACTGGTTGCTGCCGGAAATCTCTGGCGTCGAACTATGCCAACGCTTGCGCCGGCAGAATAATCCTTTACCCGTTTTGATGTTGACGGCAAAAGATCGCACGGAGGATATGGTGGCGGGGCTGGATGCTGGGGCTGATGACTATTTGATGAAACCGTTTGTGAAAGCGGAGTTGTTAGCTCGGTTGCGAGCACTTCAGCGACGGGGACGGAGTTTGTCGCCAGAACAGTCGCCATATTTCAATCCTGCCCAACTTGAGGCGGGGCGATTGCGGCTTGACTATACTAAATCCATCATCTCCACTACGGATGACGGAGGACAGCTAACGGTGATTCCTCTGACGGCTAATGAGTTTCGGTTACTGGAATATTTCATGCAGCACCCGAACCAAATCCTCACGCGCGATCGACTTTTGACTCGGCTGTGGGATGTGGATACTGACCCGATGAGCAATGTAGTTGCTGCTAGAATTCGTCTGTTGCGCCGCAAGCTGGCAGATTATGGCTGTGACGGGATGATTGAAACGGTTCATGGATTCGGGTATCGCTTGAGCAAGTAATATGCACTCCAACAAGCTATTTAACCGCACGCGCTGGCAACTTGCGGGTTGGTATGCGATCGTCATTGGGTTGTTGTTAGGTATATGCGGTGTTGCAGTCTATCAGGTTGTGTTTCACACGCAGCGATACATCCTCCAGGAAAAACTACAGTCCTTAGCCGGAACGCTGCATGACACTATCGAACCACAATTACAACAACCGGGACAGCTTTCATCCAGCTTGAAAACTATTTTGCCCGGTTTATGTCTGTGGAATGAAAACTGTTACTCTTCAGGCAATGACGGGGCGCGACATACTGCTAGGGTGTTTCAGCAGGAGGGATATTATCTCCGCTTTTTAGACCAATCTGGGGAAATATTAGCAAAGGTTGGAGAGCAGCCGGATGTATTAGAAAACTTTGCACCAAAAGAGTTTTGGCAAATTCTGCATCTTTCTAATGGCGATCGCTTTTATCAAATTTCTCTATTACTGAGAACAAACAGCGGTTTGCCTTGGGGTTATATGCAAATTGGGCGATCGCTCAAAGAATGGGATGCTTATCTGAGCACTTTGCGATTGTTGCTCTTTTTAGGCTTACCCTTGGTCATGCTGCTAGTGGGAGGAGCTAGTTGGTGGTTATCTGGATTAGCGATGCGACCAATTTATCAGTCCTATCTCCAGATGCAACAATTCACCTCCGATGCCGCTCATGAATTGCGAACGCCTCTGGCTGTCATTCAGGCTACTGTTGAGGATACTCGTCTGGCTGAAGATTTACCGGAGGTTAGTCAAAACCTCGATATTATCGAACGACAAAACATCCGCCTTTCTAGGTTAGTGAAAGATTTATTGTTTATTTGTAGACTTGAGCAACAACAGATTCCGACTCAATTGCAGCATTGCTGTTTCAACTATCTGATCGGCGATTTAGTAGAAGAACTTGCAGGTTTAGCAATGGTGGCTTCGGTGGAATTGAAGTTAGAAATTCGTGCTTCGCGAGCCGTTGTAATTCTTGGGGATGAAGCCCAACTTTACCGAATGGTGACGAATTTAATTACCAACGCGATTAACTACACTCCCCCAGGAGGGCTAATCCTTGCCATCCTCGATTGCACCGACAAGGAAGCCATAATTCAAGTTCAAGATACAGGTGTTGGTATTGCCCTAGCCGAGCAAACGCGGATTTTTGATCGTTTCTACCGAGTGCAGAGCGATCGTTCTAGAGCCACGGGTGGTGCTGGATTAGGGCTATCGATTGCAAGTGCGATCGCAGTGGCTCATCAAGGCAGCATTCAAGTCCAGAGTGAGTTAGGAAAAGGCAGTACATTTACAATCCGTCTACCACTCAAATGAAAACAATATTACTGCGATCGCGTCAAGATTGCCTTTGCAAGGGGAACCGCAGAATATCAATCTGTGGGTTAACTCGATCGCAAGTGCGATCGACCACAAAAAAATTAACGGTGTATTGGTTATTTTGGAAAATAATTGCAGGGAAAAGCAAGCCTAAAATTTAGGACAAGCAAGAGACGCCAATTGCTGAAGTTGGTTGACAATAGCTTCCTAATACTATAGTATTCGATTATGACATATAAGACTATTGACTTATTTTCTGGTGCGGGTGGCTTGACTACAGGATTTCACCTGGCTGGTTTTGAATCTTTATGTGCGATCGAGATGGATGCGAAAGCTCTAGCGACCTATAAGCATAATTACCCAAACACCAAAATTGTTCATCAGGATATACGTGAGATCAATCCTTTGGATTTGCGATTATGTTTGGGTTTGCAGAGAGAGGAACTAACAGCGTTGATAGGCGGCCCCCCATGCCAAGGATTTTCAAGAAATATTCCTGCTGACTATCGCTACCTCAGCGACTCTCGCAATCAGTTATATCGGACATTTTTAGAATTCGTACAGGAATTTAGACCTCTTTACGTTGTTATGGAGAACGTACCTGAAATATTGAAAGCTTATGGTGGTGTAGTTAAGAATGAAATTACACAGCAACTTGAGTCGCAAGGTTATAAAGTCACTTATGGCTCACTAAACTCCGCGCATTATGGAGTACCGCAGACCAGATCGAGGGCTTTTTTCCTGGCGAGTTTAGATAAACCACTTCAATTCCCTGAACCTACACACGCTGGCGACATTAGAAGCGATTACAGATCTACTAAATCTTGTTACCAACTTAGTCTCCTAGAATCAAACATTTCTTCAGTCGTCACAGTTAAAGATGCGATTGGAGATTTGCCGTCATTGAACGCAGGAGAGGAATATAATGCTGAAGTTTATCCTTTTCCACCCCAAACTGCGTACCAAGCAATGATACGTAATGGAAGTACGAAACTTTTCAATCACGTTGCTCGTGCTTTGAGCCCCATTCAAATGTCAAGAGTGCGTCTTCTTAGTGAAGGGCAAGATGCTAGAGACTTGCCACCGGAATTAGCTCCTAAAAAGCACTATAGCGGTGCATATGGAAGGCTTTACTGGGATAAACCAGCAAGAACTATCACAAGGTGGGTTTTCCATCCCGGATCGGGCAGGTTTTTTCATCCAACCCAAAATCGGACAATTACCATCCGTGAAGCTGCAAGATTGCACTCTTACCCAGATAACTTTAACTTTCTGGGAACATACACTGATATGGCTTCTCAAATCGGAGAATCAGTACCCCCACTTCTAGGTAAAGCAATAGCTGCATCTATTCTCCAAGTTCACTGTCCAAAGACTGTGTACTGAGTTGATCTTGCAAAGCTGAGAGAACAGTTTGCACATATCGATCAAGTGTAATACGAGTTCGCTGAACCCTAATGTGAACGGCTTCTGGAGGAATGGTTCTAGCTCTAAAAAGTTGCTTTTGATTCTTGTACCAAACTAACTCTAGCTTACCTGCAACATTGCCTTGTAGGCCTACTCCGGATCTTCCAGTAACTCTATCAACTGTCCAAGCCCAAGAAAAAGCATTTGGGTCAAGTGGATTAAGAGGGAATTCACAGTAAATATATTCATATCCTCTAATGGTTTTCAGCAGTATGCCTTCATAGCTATTGGTAATGCTCTGTGCTGCTTGACTCGATATAATTTTCTCGTTCCAATGCTGAACAATAGCTGCTCCGAGTTCAGCAGGTGAGGATTGTTCCGTCAAACCAGGAAAACCAAGTTGGGCAGCCTTTTTGATCACATCTGCTCTCTGAATGACAAACAAAAATGTATTTACAACAGTAAGACTATTCAGTTGAAGAGATTTGAGTGACCAACCAGTTGCAGTCGTGGTGTCAACAGCATCATAGAGGAGTTTGCTACGTCCTAATGCTGGATCTGATAAAGGAATATGCTTGACATAATGAAAAATAGCTTCCCAAGTATAATCCTCTATCGAGCCTATAACTGGAGATGCAATGGTAGCAATAATGGCTTGCCTCAATCTTTCAATCTCGTTTTCCGTCAGCACTCAAGAGTTCCTCTACAACTCGTAAAAATTCACCCATTGTTATGTCCAGAGCATTTGTTATGTGACTAAGAACTCTAACAGATGGACTTTTCAGTCCTCGCTCAAGCTGGCTGATATAGGTTCTGTGCAGACCTGTGACTTCTGCCAGATATTCTTGTGACCAACGTTTCTCTATGCGACGACGTTGTATTTCTAGTCCTAAAGTTTGGTCTAGTTTGCTAGGCTGCATAGAGAGAAATAGTAAGGTTTTGAATACAAAAGTTCTACAGACTAAAGTATTCAATGTGGCAATATGAACACTGAACTCACTCCCCTCTGGTGGCACAGCCATCTTGGCTGTCTCCAAAAACCCTGGTTTAGTAAGCTTTCTTCCCATCCTGCCAAACTTCCCGCTAAATTAAAGAAGTAAAAAAATCATTCACGTCCTACCCAGGAGATGCCATGCCCCGCGTCAGAGCACCAGAATTCCCCGGAAACTACCCCTGGCTGAACACCGAAAAACCTTTATCCATTGAATCCTTAAAAGGGCGCGTCGTCCTTCTCGACTTCTGGACGTACTGCTGCATCAACTGCTTGCACGTCCTGCCCGACTTAAAATACCTCGAACAAAAATATAAAGATTCCCTCACGGTTATCGGCGTTCACTCGGCTAAATTTGAAAACGAAAAAGAAGTAGAAAACATCCGCCAAGCTATCCTCCGCTACGATATCGAACATCCTGTAATCGTTGACAGCGGCATGAAAGTTTGGCAAAGCTACGCGGTTCGCGCTTGGCCGACTTTAATGGTGATCGATCCTGAAAGTTATGTCGTTGGCTTTGTTTCGGGCGAAGGCAATAGAGAAGCACTTGACGAGTTAGTTGGCAAGTTAATTGCTGAATACAAAGATAAAAATGCACTCAACTTTAAACAACTGCGTTTTACCTTAGAAAAACAGCGCAAACCTGTATCAACACCGCTGGCTTTTCCCGGTAAAGTGCTGGCATTTGCGATCGCTGCAACGGAGGCAAAACAGCTTCACCAACAGGGCGCGCTTTTGGGCGAAATGAGTCAGGAAAATGAATCTGTAGATGAAACTGTATTGCCGGGGCCTGCTAATTCAGTCATCCAAAACTTAGTGGGTTCTTGCTTATTTATTGCCGATTCCGGCCACAATAGGATTGTTGTCAGCACCCTCGAAGGTGAGGTGCTGCACGTTATCGGTAGCGGTAAACCGGGTTTAACTGATGGGAACTTTGAAGAGGCTGAGTTTTATGCACCTCAAGGTATGGCTTTTGATGCAGAAAGTCAAATTCTATATGTTGCTGATACGGAAAATCATGCTCTCAGAAAGATTGATTTTACGACTCAACGGGTAGAAACTGTTGCTGGTACCGGCGAACAAAGTCACGAAATTTCCCCCCGCAGCGGCAAGGGTTTAGAAACGCAATTGAATTCGCCTTGGGATTTAGAAAGAGTTGGAAATAGACTTTTTATTGCAATGGCGGGTTCCCATCAAATTTGGGAAATGCAGTTAGACACTGGCACGATCGGCACTTATGCAGGTATTGGCCGAGAATCCTGTGTTGACGGAAGTCTTGCAGAATCTGCTTTTTCTCAGCCCAGCGGGTTGTCTACCGATCGATCGGAGTTGTTTGTTGCTGACAGCGAAATTAGTTCGATTCGCGCTGTGGGTATTGATGAAGACCCGAAGGTGCGTACAGTCTGCGGTAGCGGTGAATTGTTTGGTTTTGGAGATAAAGATGGTCGCGCTGAGGAGGTAAGGTTACAGCACTGTTTAGGTGTTGAATACGCTCAAAATTACCTCTGGGTTGCTGATACTTACAATCACAAAATTAAGCGGATCGACCACCGGGGCGGTACGTGCAGAACAATGATTGGAGATGGTACAGCAGGTTTGGTTGATGCTAAAGGTCTCAAGGCTCGATTTTTTGAACCTTCAGGGTTGAGTGCGATCGGGCCTCATTTGTTTGTTGCTGATACGAACAATCATGTAATCCGAAGAGTTGAGTTGGATACGCTGGAAGTCACAACTTTGGATTTCCCCAGTTTGTGCGCCCCGGATGTTTGTCTTCCTGATTAAGTCGATCGACCTTTTTTACTTCAGGCACGGTTCTCAATTCTCGTGATTGCCAGAAATATTGTGGTAAAGTAGGGTGCTCTTCGGCGCACCTTACCACAATTTTCAAGCCAAGTAAGTTAACCTAACAGTCATGGACGCAAAAACCAGGTTTCTTCAGGTAATTTTGTCATATACGCTCGATCGCCACAAAGAGAAACCGGGTTTTTTTGGTCTCGTGCGTCCAGGACTGCCCCAGTCGCATGGCGACGGAGAAACCGGGTTTTTCACCGAATCTGCGGCCTACAACAGGTCTTTTCGTAAAAAAACCCGGTTTCTAAACAATCGTGCATAAGTCTTATGCTGTTAATTCAATGGTGAGTTAACCCGCGATCGCCCAATACGGTTCAGATAAGACTGATCCCCCCTAGCCAAGCCAAGAGGGCGGGCACTCTTGGCACCGCCCCTACGAAGGGGGGGACAAGAAGTTGCTCTTGCGTCCCCCAACAATCAGGGGGATTTAGGGGGATCTCCGGGGAATTAACAGTGTTAACTGAACTGTATTGCGCGATCGCCCGTATTAAATAATCGCAAAAATCCTCGCCCCAATCTAAAATTCCGCATAGCTCAGCAGCCGCACTATTTTTTCATTATCGTTCAATTCGCCGACAATTCGTCGCACGGGTTTCGGCCAGATTTTAATCAAAGTAGGAGTTGCTGAAATCTGATCTGCCTCAGCTTGGTCTGGATGTTTCAAAACATCAATTACTTTTAAAGTGTAGGGACGATCGAGGCATTTCTCTAAGAACTGGTGTAAAGTTTCGAGGGTGCGTTCGGTGCTGGGGTTGCTGCCGGAAACAAACAGACGCAAAACGTACCCTTGAGTTTGTGGCGGTGGGGTGAGTGCTGTTGGTTTGGGAAGCCGAGTCTGCTGCGATTGCGGAAAGCCCAAGGGAGTTACGATCGAACTGTTCCAGTCCGATCGAGCTTCGGGGCTGGCATACTGTACAACTAAGTCGTGATTTTCCCAAAGTTCGGGGAATTGTTCGTGATAAGTAGCGATTGCCATCGGTTCGCACATTTCTTCGCTGCGGGGATGCCACACTAAGTCGCCAGTCCCAAAAATGGCGTTCAGCAGTGTTTGATGTCGGAGCACGGGGGGGTAAGCCTCGGCAGCAAGCCGCACCTGCCTATCGCCTGGATCGAGCCAGGAGTCAACGGTTGCTGTGTAGCAAGGTATCAGAAAATGCGGCGGTTCCGACAAACCGAGAATCTCCTGTAGAGCTACGCACAACTGCAAATGCCACCGAGTTTGCTTGCGGGGGTCTATGCAATAGATTAAGTCTCCCCCTGGTGTAAACAGCGCAATGCCTTTGAAAATTTCTGGCAAAATAGGGCGATCGACTTTCAATTCAGTACACCAATAAAAGTTAACAGTTAACAGTTAACTTTTAACTGCTAACTGTTAACACTCGACCTTTAGACTCGACCTCGGAGCATCTGAGCCATTTCGTTCGGGAACGGCGAGTTCTCTACACAAAGTTCTTCAGTAATCCGACCTTCTTGATAAAGGCCGTAGAGCGACTTATTCATCGTCGTCATGCCTTCATAAGTATCTTTGATCATGATTTGATTGATTTCCTCATTCTGGCCCTTCAGAATGTATTCCTTAACCACGTCGGTATTGATCATCACGTCGTGGAAAGCAGCCCGCTTTCCGTCTGTGGTTTTGCACAGCAGTTGAGCAATAATCGCCACTAGGGATTCGGAAATTGAGACCCGTATGGCATCCTGTTCTTCCGCCCCGAACATATCAAGAATCCGGTTCAGGGTCTTAACCGCACTGTTGGTGTGCAGGGTTCCTGCAACTAAGTGACCGGTTTGAGAGGCTTTGAGGGCGATTTCCACCGTCTCTCTGTCCCGAATTTCTCCTACTAGCAGCATATCCGGGTCTTGTCGCAGAGCGCCTTTGAGAGCGCTCATAAACTTGAGGGTGTGCCTGCCGACTTCCCGGTGCTTAATCAAGGATTTTTTGCTTTCGTGTACGAATTCTACCGGGTCTTCGATCGTGATGATATTGTAGGCTTTATTCTTATTGATGTAGTCGATCATCGCGGCCAACGTGGTAGACTTACCCGAACCTGTCGGGCCTGTCACCAAAATCAGCCCTTTGTGGTAGCCACATATTTTCCTAAATACCTCCGGCAGTTTCAATTCCTCCATTGTCAAGATTTTGGCAGGAATTAGTCGCAGTACCATCGCCGGGCCGGCCAAGGAGTCCATGCAACTGATCCGAATGCGGACGAACCCGAAGTCGAAAGCGCCGTCAAAGTCTAGGGTTTTTTGGAAAATTTCAATTTCTTCATCGCTCATGCACTCGCGCAACCAGCCAAAAAACGTATCTAAATCCGTCGGTGGATAGCCGATGTCGGCAATCTCGCCCCGCGTGCGGAAGCGGGGAACTTCGTTTACTCCGAGGTGAAGGTCGGATACTCCTTCTTCTTTGGCTCGCATGACTAGCTCTTTCAAAGTCGGAGATCCGCCGCTGCTAGAGAGCGGGCCTTTAGGTGTGGCGAAGGATTGCGGCGCTGGTGCGGGTGGCGCTGCTGGTGCGGGTGCGGGCGGCGGTGCTGGTGGCATTCCTGCTGCTCTGGGGGGCATCCCTGGAGCTGGAGGGCGGGGCATTCCGGGCGGTGGGGGGGCTCCGGGTACGGGCGGGCGAGGAGCGGGCGGATGCTGTTGTGTCATATGCGCTACCTTAAGTTGGTGAGAAGGCTGACTCGAACAGATGATTTGTGGAAGTTGGACAATGCCGATCGCCATTGTGCGCGTCTTGCACAAAAGCTTAACTGTTGTACTAAGTCTATCCTAAGAGGGGGTCATAATGCTGCACTAATAAGGAAATATTCTGCCAATTGGAGGATGCGATCGCTCTGGCCCTAGCAGCAAATATGGATTTTCTACTTTTTGGGAGAATTTTTGTTAAGGAAAAGAGTTTTCCGCAGCCAGGCAGTATAAATTGATACTTTATCCAAATATTAAGGACTTAAACCGATGAATTCTGCCGATCGGGCTTTTACTCCAGCTCTGGAGTTGGCGGAGTCGATCCGCACCCTGGAAGTGTCGCCTTTAGAAATTGTCAATCTCTACTTGGAACGCATTGAGCGATTAAACCCTGATCTGGGCAGTTATTTTACTGTAACGGCCGAGCGGGCGATCGCCCTGGCTAAATCTCAAACCGAAAAACTAGCTGGGTTAAACAAGCCACAGGAATTGCCACCTTTTTTCGGAGTGCCGATCGCCATTAAAGACTTGACACCAGTTACCGGCGTTCCGTGTACATACGGCACTCAGGCTTTGCTGGGTAACATCTCTGCCTACGACGAGTCAGTAGTATGGCGGATAAAAGCAGCGGGATTTAACATTCTGGGGAAAACAGCAACCTCTCAAATTGGCTCATTACCTTACACCGAACCCGAAGGTTTCCCACCCGCCCGCAATCCCTGGAATTTAGACTATACACCCGGAGGTTCCAGCGGTGGCTCAGCGGCGGCTGTAGCAGCGGGTTTGTGTGCGATCGCCCAAGGTTCAGACGGTGGCGGTTCGATTCGAGGCCCAGCTTCCTGCTGCGGTTTAGTGGGCATTAAACCGTCGCGGGGGCGAGTTTCCTGGGCACCTGTCGGAGATTACCTCAGTGGCATTTCTGCCAACGGCCCACTGGCGCGCACTGTAGCTGACGCCGCCGCACTTTTGGACGTGATGTCAGGCTACACAACAGGCGATCCGTACTGGCTACCAGATTCAAATCCGACTTTTCTAGAGGCTTCCCGTCAACAGCAGGGCAAACTGCGAATTGCGTTTTCTACGACTATTTCCCCTGTGGGCGAGGCTGCGCCTATCTGTCAGCAAGCGGTACTCGAAACAGTAAAATTATTGACAGATTTGGGTCATGATGTCGAACCTGGATGCCCGGATTTTACGGGTTTAATCGAACCGTTTATCGCAGTTTGGCAGTCGGGGGCGGCGGCAAGCGGTATTCCCGGCCCTGCTTTGGAACCGATGAATCGCTGGCTGTTAGAAAGAACTATTTCGGCTGGGGAATATTTGCGGGCGGTGAATCAAATGCAGGTGATTTCACGGCGGATTGTGGGATTCTTTGAAAAATTTGATGTGTTAGTTTTGCCGACTTATATGCACTCGCCAATCCGGGTTGGGGAGTGGGCGGATTTGAGTTTTGAAGAAACTTTGCAGCACATTATTAATTGGGTTGCTCCTTGTCCGCCGTTTAATGCTAGCGGTTTGCCTGCGATCGCACTTCCTGCAATTTTAGATAACAACGGTTTGCCCGTGGGAATTCAAATTATCGGGCGGCCAGCGGCGGAAGCAACTTTAATTGCTTTAGCGGCGCAGATGGAAGCGGCGAAACCTTTCCCCGTTTTAGATTTTAAATAGAGAAGAGCAAGGGATAAAAGCACGTTTCCCTTTTTTAGGGGTATGCCAAATCAGGATTGGTGCGCGGGGAACTAGAAATCCGGTTTTTCGCAGAAATTTCTATTGAGTGTTGACTGTTTGACATTTGAACAATACCCATGCAACGGCAAACGAGAGGATTGAGAAAGGGGACAATTTTCTGTTTTAGTTTGGGTAAACAAAAATAAAACACTTCTTAAGGTACTTGATTTTTTGGCGAAAGAGGGTATAATCTTTTCAACTTCCTTCCCGATGGCGGGTGTATCTAAAAAAATACCTTATGTTTAACACAGCAGGACTGTTTGAAGAAAACCAGATTCCGGGAAATGTTGTGGGTGTTTCAGCGGCAATACAAGACTTATTGGGCAGTAAGTTCGAGCGCTTAAATCGGATCAGCCAAAGTGCCGTCGGGGATACCAATGGTTTATGTGATACCAGCTACGATTCGACTCAAAAACCCGATTGGGCGGCTGCTGCGACTGGTAGTGCGATCAGCCTTTTTGAGCCATCCACCGACTTCGGTCTCCAATCGTCAGGAGGGGACAATCTTAAAGTTGATAGTAGTCTAAAATCCCAGATTGCTGTCTCCAATCAAGTTCAGAGAGACGAACTGACAGGGATGGATTTTGCTGTTGGTGATAGTGGTGGCAAGCCCGAACTCTCCCTATCCCAAACTTCTTCCCTATTTCCTGATGAAAAGTGGGCTTTCAATTTTAAAGATTACACCATCGAACACCAAGGTTTAAACACCCTCAACCTCAAAGTTGGTTACGGGTTAAAACCGGGAATTACCCCGAACGAATATCCAGATTTTGTTCCCATTTACCAAAGTATTGATAATTTCCTAGTTAACTACCCGAACGAAACAGATTTTTGGGAAATTGTTAACAAAAATTTGACGGAAAAGGTGCTTAATGAAAATCCGGTACTGACAGATGTTACGATTCAACTGGAAGTTTTGCCAACGGAGAGATTGCCCTACGATCGCGCCAGTACAGTTTTCCGCAGTCAATCGGGCAAAATCACAGAAGATTGGAATTTTTCAGTCAAAGACTACGCAATCAATCACCAAGGATTGAACAAGCTGAATCTCGATATAGATTACCAGTACAAGCCGGAAATCGCTCCCAATGAATATCCCGATTTTGTGCCAATCTACAAGAGCATTGATAACTTTTTCACCACATATCCGAACGAAACTGATTTTTGGGAAGTTGTCAATAAAAACTTGACTCAAAATATCCTCAACGAAAATCCTGCATTGGCGGCAATTAAGATAGATTTCAACGTTCTGCCAAGCCAAACCTTGCCCTACAACCGCACCAGCAAAGTTACTCGCACTCAACCCAGCAATCCTCAAGGAACTTTCCTAGTTGGCAATAGCAGGGGAAATAATGTACTTCGGTTTGACGGCAATACCGGCAATTTTCTAGGCGAATTTATTTCACCGGGAAGCGGCGGTTTGTCCAATCCAGATACGATCGTTTTTGGGCCAGATGGCAATGGCGATGATAAGTCGGACATTTACGTTGCTAGCGGCGAAAAGCCCGGAAATTCGGGAGAACCGACAGCATCTGCGGTATTGCGGTATGACGGAATTACTGGCGCATTTATTGACAAGTTTGTCGGGGATAATCCGAACACGGCGGTAGATGAAACTGGCGGATTGTTTCGCCCTTACGGTTTAGCTTTTGGCCCTGACGGTAATTTTTATGTCAGCAGTTTTTTGAGTGACCAAATTCTCCGATATAACGGCAAAACAGGACAGTTTATTGATGTATTTGCTTCGGGAAATCAGCAAGGGGGAGGATTGAATGGCCCGAACGGTTTACTGTTTGCTCCTGACGGCAATTTGTATGTGACAACGCAGGGGAGTGTTGCTCGCAATGGTAAAGCAGATTATAGCGCCGGTTTCCCCAGTCAGGTGCTGCGTTACAACCCTGAAACCCGGCAGTCAAGTATCTTTGCTTCGCCCGATCCTTCGCCTCGGAGTCAGGGATTTGCAAGTCTTTTGGGAATGGCAATCGGGCCCGGTGACGGCGACCTTTATGTCAGCGATTTTGCTAACGATATCAGGCGCTACAATTTACAAAGTGGGGAATTGGTCAAGGTTTTATCTACCAATTATACTGATACTTCCCCCAGTAGCAATTATGTAGGTAGTTTGGCCTTTTCGCCGATCGGCAATTTGTTTGCAGTTGGCTTTGACAACCGCACCAATGCTAACAGTGCCGGCGCTGTTTTGCGGTACAATGGCAAGACTGACGAACCGCTGCCCATATCGGGGAATCCAGGGTCGAGTAACAGTTCTATTTTTGTCCCTCCCGACAGCAAGCTACAGCGTCCAATAGGAATTTCTTTCTTTCCGTCCGATGGTCAACTGACGCAGAAATGGAATTTTAGCTTGGCAAATTACCCAATTAATCATCAAGGGTTAAACAACCTGAATATTGATGTAAATTATCAGTACAAAGACGGGATTCTAAATTATCAGTATCCTGATTTTGTGCCGATTTACAAGAGCATTGACAATCTTTTAGTTAACTACCCGAACGAAACAGATTTTTGGGAAATTGTCAACAAAAATCTGACCGAGAAAGTGCTCGCTGACAATCCGGCACTTTCGTCGGTGACGCTTAATTTGGATGTTTTACCGACGAACCGATTGCCTTACGATCGCAGCAGTACCGTTACTCGCACTCAAGATGGTAAATTAGGCGAAGCATGGGATTTCAAGATTCCTAATTACTCGATCGATCACCAGGGTTTGAATAACCTCAATATGGATGTCAAATATCAGTACAAACCAGGAATTACGCAGGATGAGTATCCAGACTTTGTGCCGATTTACAAAAGCATCGACAGTTTCTTGACTAATTATCCCAATGAAACGGATTTCTGGGAAATTCTTAATAAGAGTTTGACGCAAAAGCTGCTAGCCGAAAATCCGGCTTTGGATTCGTTGCAAATTAATCTGGAGGTTTTGCCTACAAACAGATTGCCTTACGAGCGAGCTAGCATTGTGTCGCTCGCTTAGCCTATCATTGAAAATTAGATGGAAAAATCTTGACAAGAAATACATACTTAGCTACCGTAAGGGTACGGTTAAGTAAGTTGCGTAGAAACCCGGTTTTTTCGCGTCCAAGACTAACCCATTTAAATTGTCTGTTGTGGTGAAAAACCCGGTTTTTTTAAGAAACCGGGTTTCTGAATTAGACCGAGTATGCCAAAGTCCATCTTGGGATATATATCTGTGTCCCCCTGCATTTGATACCTAAATAGTTGTGGACGCAAATAGGATAAAAAACCCGGTTTCGGCGTTAAAGTCGATCGCTCACAACCTGTTATTTTGACTCTTAACCTGGTTCTTGTGCTTCCAGGACTGAAAAATATAGTTTTTTTTCTCGGAGTTCGTGCTTCGCCCAATTTCTAGTCATCCAACCTATATTTTACAAATAAACCCAGTTGCTCCCGCCCAGTCCTACTTATTACCAATTACGCTGTAAAATATTGATAATACCTCTTTAGATTGATAGACATTTTGATTATTTCCTTTTAAAACTGGTAGCAGTTCGCTGCCAATATGTAGGGTAAAAAATTTATGTTAACTTCCGGGCCAATTACCGCCCCCGTTCCCGTTTTCCTGGTTCTTTTAGCAATCATGCTACTCGCGCCGCTGGTATTTGAGCGCTTGCGACTACCGGGAATAGTGGGTTTAATTATTGCTGGCGTAATTGTCGGGCCCAACGGTCTCAATTTGCTGCAACGGGACGCTACTATTGTTTTGTTAGGTACTGTAGGATTGCTGTTTTTGATGTTCCTAGCGGGACTGGAAACTAGCCTCGACGACCTCAAACTCAATGCGGACAAAGCTGTCATATTTGGGCTGGCTACTTTTTCGCTACCGATGATATTGGGGACAGCAGCGATGTTGCTGTTGGGATATAGCTGGCTGGCTGCAATTTTAGTCGCTTCTTGTTTTGCTACGCACACCCTTTTAGCACTGCCAATTCTCACAAAATTGGGATTGATGCGAACTCAGACTATTACTACGACTTTGGGCGGGACTTTAATTACGAATGTGTTGGGGCTGTTGGTGCTGGCAATTGTTGTTAAAGCTTTCAAAGGAAATCTCACGATCGAATTTTGGCTGTTTCTAATTCCCTCTCTTGCTATCTACACTTTTGCTACTTTGTGGGGCGTTCCCAAAATCGGTCGCTGGTTCTTTAAGAAATTTGGACACGACGAAAATGCAGAATTTATATTTGTATTGGCAACCCTATTTCTAGTTTCTTACGCAGCAGAACTAATTGAAATTGAGGCAATTATTGGTGCATTTTTATCGGGGATTGCCATTACTCAAATTATTCCCAAAATGAGTCCCCTGATGAATCGGATTGAGTTTATTGGGAATACGCTGTTTGTGCCGTTTTTTCTGATTTCTGTGGGGATGTTAATTGACCCGCTAATTTTGGTAAAGCAGCCGCAGTCTTTGTTGGTGGCTGCGGTGATGATTTTAGCTGAAGTGGTGAGCAAGTTTTTGGCAGCTTGGCTACCGGGGAAATTATTTCGTTTTGAGTTTCCCAGCATTATGGTAATGTTCGGTCTTTCTGTTGCTCAAGCTGCTTCTACTTTGGCGGCGATTACGGTTGCTTTTGAGATTAAATTGGTCGATCGCGTAACGGTGAACGGCATCATTGCCATGATTTTAGTAACTTGTGTGGCTTCTCCTTGGATTGTAGCTCGGTGGGGTCAACAAATGCAGCAGCCGGGGTCGAGTTTGCCGGCTGCTACTTCGGGAAAGCATTCCTGGGGAGACCGAGTTTTAGTACCTGTTGCTAATCCGAATACGGAAGATAATTTGCTGCGTTTGGCTTTGATTTTAGCAAAAACATCTCACGGAACTTTACTGCCGCTGCATATTTTGTCCGATCGCGGGGAAGCAATTTCACCGGCAGATAAAATGCAGCAAACTCAACTTTTGACGGCTGCGGAAACTGTGGCCCATGCGGCTGCTTGTGCGGTTGAACCGATCGCGAGGATAGATGATGCGATCGATCGCGGAATTCTGCGGAGTGCAACCGAACGCGAGGCTAGTTTAATAGTTTGTGGTTGGAAGGGATTTTCCACGACTCGCGACAATTTTTTTGGCAGCATCATTGACAATGTGGTAAGGCGATCGCCCGTACCCGTACTGATTGCTCGATTTCCCGATCCTCTCCAGAATACAGCCAGAGTTATTTTGGCGGTAACTGACAGCGAGTTGACTCGGTTTGGATTTCAGGAAACCGTGGGTATTGCTAAGAGTTTGGCCGAGGAACTTAAGGCGAGTTTGCAAGTGTTGTTGGTGGCGACAAAACGGGAACAAAGCAACCAAAGTGCGGCGGAGGTGGAAATTCTCTCTGAGATACCAGTAAATCGGGTGCGGGGAAATTTTATCAAGCTAGTTTCGCAGAATTTGTTAGAACACGATTTGCTGATTTTAACAACCATTTCTCAACAACAGAATTTGTGGGAAAAACCAGGAACTCTCAAAGAACCGGAAGCGATCGCCCGGACTCACCAAAATATTTCGATGCTTGTTGTTTATTTTCCTGTATCTTGAGGAATATTTGAACCGCAGATTACGTTATGAATCTGCATTGATCTGCTGTTAAGATTTAATCCTAATCCAACGGAATTGCGATCGCAAATTGGGTACCTTTTCCCGGTTCCGAAATACACTCGATCGCCCCGCCGTGTTTTTCGACAACAATTTGATAGCTAATCGATAATCCCAATCCAGTACCTTTACCCTCTGGTTTAGTTGTAAAAAACGGATCGAACAGTTTACACCGCGTTGATTCAGGCATCCCAGGCCCATTATCCTTAATCCGAATCACCGCAAAACTCTCGATTTTTCTTCCTCTTCCTACTTCTTCCTTCCTAACATCCGTTACATCCGTTACATAATCCGTTGCCGAACCTTCCTTGACTTCGGTGCAAATTGTGATAGTATTGGGAGCGCGTTCAATCTCAGCGTAAGTGCGCTCGCCGTTGGATTCATCCAAAGCATCGATCGCATTTCCGAGCAAGTTCATAAACACCTGATTGAGTTGTCCGCTGTAACACTCAACCTCCGGCAAAGATCCGTATTCTTTAATCACTTGAATTGCTGGACGTTCGGGTTTAGCTTTCAAGCGGTGCTGCAAAATCATCAACGTGCTGTCGATACCTGCGTGAATGTCGGCGGGTTTTTTCTCGGTGCCGTCAATGCGCGAGAAGTTCCGCAATGATTGCATGATATCGCGGATGCGATCGGTTCCTAGCTGCATGGAACCCAGCATTTTAGGCAAATCTTCCATGAGATAATCGAGTTCAACTTCTTCTGCGGCTTCTGCAATTGCCGGCACCGGCTGCGGATAGTGCTGCTGGTAAAGATTGACAATGGAAATCAAGTCTTGTACGTAATCGTTAGCGTGGTGGAGATTGCCGGAAATAAAGCCAACGGGGTTATTGACTTCGTGAGCAACTCCTGCTACCAACTGCCCCAAACTTGAGATTTTTTCCGTGTGCACGAGTTGAGCTTGGGTTTGCTGCAATTTGTGCAAATATTGTTCTAGCTGCTGGGATTTTTCTTGTTCTTTCCCGTAGAGTCGGGCATTTTCGAGGGCGATCGCAACTTGAGAAGTGAGCAACTTTAAAACTTCCAATCTTTCGGGAGAAAATGCACCCGCTGCTAAGTTGTTTTCCAGGTAAAGAATGCCTGTGAGTTGGCCCTGATAAATGACTGGATTGCAAATAATTGACTTGGGCTGACGGCTGACAACATACGGATCGGCGGTAAACAAGCCGTCTGAGGCTGCATTGTTTAAAACCAAGTCTTTTTGAGTTCTCGCAACATAGTTTACAATCGAGACGGGCAAATCTTGACTAATTTCAACTAAAAGGGATTGCAAGACGGCGGCTTGATTTTGCTCTGCCGTACAAGCTGCTTGTATCAAAAGATTGTCATCTTTGTAGAGCATCAGCACTGCTTTTTGAGCGGCGGCATTTTCTAAAAAAATTTTGATTAAACGGGCGAGCAATTTATCCAGGAAAATTTCGCTGGTAATAGCTTGAGATGCTTTGATGAATGTGCCGATATCTAAGGCATTGCTAAAATTGCTGTTGGTGGTTGTGGTGGTGGCGGTGACGGTTAAATCGCGGGTTTTGGTTTCTCGGTTGAGGGTTTGGGCGACTAATTGGGGATATCTGGCTTCTAAATCTTTGACTTTCGCGATCGCTCCCCAGCGGATGTAACCGTAGTAAGATTCTGTGAGATAGACTTGAGCGATTTTGTCTTTGTTGCAAGACAAATAAAACTCGGCTGCAAGTTCGTTGGCGAGTGCTTGTTCTTGGATGTATCCCTGCTCTTTGGCTCCTTGAATGGCTTTGTCATAATAATCTGCTGCTTCCCAATTTTTACCGAAAACACGCGCTTTTTCTGCCTCTACCAAATCGTATTTGTGCTGGTAATTCATGGGGGCGTGGTGCGCCCATTTCTGCATTTCTTCCTGATTTGCTGCTACTTGCATCAAGTGTTTTTCTTGTGCTGCACTGCCAGCAGTTGGATACACAGCGAGGAGGGCCAGGGAATAGTAAAAATTGTGCGTGACGACGATCGCAAAGCCAATTACTACTTGTGCATATCCGGCAGCTAAAGATGCGTTGGCAACTGCTTTTTCGGATTGTTTAAATAAGTAATAACTCAGCATTTTACCAAGATAAAAATTAAAAATTCCCAGGTTGTTATGGGTTTTTTTAAGTCGCGGCAACATTTCTTGTTCATTAAATTTTTCATCGACCACATGAAATTGATTGGCGGAGTTTTGTTGTAAGTTCAAAAGAAGCTGTCCCCATGTTTCAACTAAGTCTATCGAATGTTCTTGTTTTAGTTGCCGTGCTAAAATCAAGCATTGCAATTGTTTTTGTTCGACAGTGTTTAGCGGTTCTCCCATCAAAAAGGCACCTGTAAAAATGTTGTAACCAGCATAAATGCTATAAGTTAAATCTCCTGTTTCTAAGCCGCTTTGCATCGCCTCTTTTAAAGGTAAAATCGTCTCTCTGGTATGTTCTTTCCAGTGCCGGATAAAAGCGTTAAATGTGGTATAAACCTGGCATTTAAGTTGTTTAGAATTGAATTGGTCTAATAGCTTCAAAGCTAGCTTTCCCGAATGATATCCAGCCTCTATCTCTCCGAATACCCCAGCCAGCAGCAAGCCGTACCAACTATAGGCGATCGCCCCAAGTGCTGAATTACCCCGTTCCATAGAAAAATTGACCATGGTGAAGATAATTTGTGGCAATAGTTCTAATTTTGCAATAAAAATAGGAGAAAGAACAGCCGAGATTATCCGCATTGTGGCTAACTCATAGTCATCAGTCATTACCGGAAATTTTTCGATTTCATCAAGCTGAGGTAACTTAATTCCACCCAAACCCTCTCGGGGGATTTCAGATAGGGAATTTCCCAACATTCCCAAAGCTCTTAAACCAGTATCGATGGCTTCTATCATCTGGTTTTGAGACAAATAAGACTGGATTTGCAGTTCGTAGACTTTAACTCGATCGAGCAGGTTTGTAGCTTGTTGCAAAACGGCATCAGCTAATTCTTGCGATCGCCCAAAGTTAGTATTGAGATATTCCGCTTCCGCTGCTTCTACGTGCAGGTTCAGCGTCAAGTCATAATCAGTCTCCCAACTTGACCCCCCTACACTTCCCACGCCAAGGGGGTTGATGAGTCCCAAACCGACATTCAAATATCTGACAGCAGCTTCGTAAGCATTAGATGCTTTAGCTTTTTTCCCAGCGATCAGATTCAGTTTGGCCAGTTGATGTTTTTCTGTTTTTTCTGCGAGGAATTCAACGCCGACATTCAGTTGGTTGACAATATCAAAAACATTTTCTTCAATCTCGGAGGCGGGAGTATTGTCTAGCAGCAGTTGACCGATTTTTAAGTGCGTTGCTTGCTTTTCGCCGTCGGGAATCAGAGAATAAGCTGCTTGCTGCACTCTGTCGTGCAGGAATTTGTAGGAAATCTTCGATTGCTCGTAGGGGCTGTGCCCCCCGGCCCGCCCCGATCGCAAATTCTCCGATCCCCAGCCTCCAACCAGCGGAATCTTGTAAGCATTGCTCAACGGGAGAACCAATCCAGTTTGCAGTGCCGCCCAGAGTTCGCTAGCTGCTCGCGCCGGGGATTGTTCGCTGACAATTGACAAGACATCGAGGCTGAATGTATCGCCAATACAAGCCGCCAATTTTAACATTTGCTGCGTTGTTTCTGGCAGTTTTTCGATGCGGCTGGCTACCAGTTCCACGACACTTTTATCAGTAATGCCGATCGCCTGAATTTCCGCTAAACTCCACTGCCAATGGCCGCTGCTAAATTCAAATTTTAACAGATTTTCTTGATAAAGTGCTTGCAAAAGCTGCGTGATAAAAAAAGGATTGCCGCCCGTTTTGTGAAAGATTAACTCAGCCAGCAATTGCACCTTGTCGTTAACGGTGAGGGTATCGGCGATTAATTCGCAGACATTCGCAAAATCCAGCGGTTGCAAGACGATATGATGAACGGGAGTGCCCGTTTTTTCAATTTGCTCGATCGCCTGCATTAGCGGATGAGTCGGACTAACTTCATTATCCCGATAAGCACCGATCAAAAGCAAGTATTGACTTTCCGAATCGCCAACCAACAATTGCATTAAATTCAGCGATGCCGAATCCGCCCACTGCAGATCGTCTAAAAAGAGTACCAGCGGATGTTCTGCACGAGTAAAGACGCCGATAAACTCTCGGAAAACTCGATTAAAGCGATTTTGAGATTCGGCAGGCCCCAGTTGCGGCACTTCCGGCTGTTTGCCAATAATTAGCTCAATGTCAGGAATCACGTCAGCAATTACTGCACCGTTTGCACCCAAAGCAGCCGACAATTTTTCGCGCCAAGCTTGCAATTTTTCGCTACTTTCAGTCAGCAACTGCCCGATTAATGACTGGAAAGCTTGAATCAAAGCTGCATAAGGAATGTTGCGCTTAAATTGGTCAAATTTGCCATTGATAAAATAGCCGCGCTGCCGGACAATTGGCTTGTGAACTTCATTAACAATAGCGGTTTTGCCAATTCCCGAATAACCGGAAACTAGGACTATTTCGCTTCGCCCGTCATCCGTAGGGAGACGGCAGTGCCGTATCCCTACATTTTCACCGTCACCCGTAAGGAGACGGCAATGCGGTGTCCCTACTCTTTCAAAAGCAGCAAGCAGGTGATCGACTTGGGCTTCTCGCCCGTAGAGTTTTTGAGGTATTGACAGTTGTCCCGATCGATCCAACTGTCCCGGTACAAAATAAACAATTTCTCCAGTTGTCTGCCAACTATTCAAACACTTTTCTAAATCTGCCTTTATCCCCTCGGCAGTCTGATACCTATCTTCGGCATTTTTCGCCAAAAGCTTCATCACAATATCAGAAACAACTTGCGGAATTTCATCACCATTTTCTTGATTTGTTCTGCATTCACAAGGCGGCGCGGGATGTTTAGCAATGTGACAGTGCACGAGTTCTAAAATATCGCTGCTGTTAAACGGCAATTTGCCTGTCAGCATTTCGTAAAATGTGACGCCGAGGGAATAGAAATCGCTGCGATAATCTAAGGTGCGGTTCATTCTCCCGGTTTGTTCGGGAGACATATAGGCGATCGTACCCTCAACTAAGTTGGTACTGTTAATTTGGGGGTTTTCTTTGCTCAGCCGGGAAGCGACGCTGAAGTCGGTAAGTTTGACAGTTCCTGTTTCCTGGTTGATGATAATGTTGGATGGTTTTATGTCTTTGTGGATGATACTGTTTTGATGCAGCGAGTTTAGTGCTGATGCTAGTTGAATGCCAATGTTTAAAAATGCTGTTAAGTTGAGTTTTGTTGAGATTATTTTGCTGAGTGAGTTGCCGCCAAAGTCTTCTAAAATCAGGGCGAGACGGTTTTGATATGTTTCGAGACTGTAGGATTTGACGATGCTTTCTACCTGTAAATGCTGAGTAATTTTATATTCGTTTTTTAAGCGGGTAATTTGTTCGAGGGTGGGAAATTCTGCCTTGAGGATTTTGATGATGACTGGTTGTTCGTCTAATTCTCTAATGCCTCGGTAAATGCAGGTATTCAAGCCGTCGGAGATAGGGGCGCTGATTTGGTAGTCGGGAAGTGTCAAGGTATTCATTGAAATCATGTTGATAGCTGAGGTAAGTATATTTTTTCTCATGCCTGCGGCAACGATATGATGCGAGCGGGACGCTGGCACTGCACTCGAAAAATTATGATTCCGATTTCGGCGGAAACGATAGGATAGGGTTTAGTTGCTTATTATAGTTAACACAAAATATTATGTCAACCGCAGTTCCCCTTAGTACCTTAAGCGAAATGACCATCTTTGCTTGACAATTATGGCTAATAAGTTCTCGAAGTCTAGATTTAACTGTAAGTAGGCAATAGAAGCATTATCGATCTGCAATTAAATATACCAAAGGCAAAGCCTTTGGCACCCCGATCGAGATAATTTCTCAGTATCTGGGAGAATTTTGAGAATATGGTGATATACCCCCTCTAGTTCAATAACGTAAAAATGAGCATCAGACCAAATTTCAGATGGTTTTCTTCGGTGGCGAGTATTTTGGGTTCGATTTCGATCGGCACTTTCAGCGACGCGACATCCTCTGTAAAAGCGGCAGAAACGGTTGTTATCCGCAAAGGTATTTTAGAATCGTCAATATCGGTTGCGGATTTGCGCGAACTCGCAGAAACAGGAAAAGTCCCCGCCAAACTGCAAGCATACGCCAATCTCCTGTCTGAGGAACAGCGGAGTAAAATTTTTCGGGCGCTGCAAGCGAAAATTCCCCTAAATGTAGTCGGCCTGAGCAACTTGCTAAATACGGGCATCGGCACTGGCATCCTGACGGATTTGACTACTGTCATACCCAGGCGCGACGGTGGGGGTGTGGAAGCGCTGCGATCCGCTCTGGTGCAGGGAGCAAAAGCACCGGAAGGCTTATCTATATTGAGTTTCATTGAATCTTATCCGAGCTCGCGGGTGGTGGTGGATCTCGATCGAGCTTTCGCTGTTTTGGGAAATATGAACGTAAGTTTTTGGCAAACTCAGCGCTTTATGGCGGCGATCGCACCTCAGTTAGCAGCGGTTAAACCCGCGTTTAAGCTGCCTTTCGATCCAACCCAGCCAGGCCCTAATGTCGTGCAGGTACGGGCGCTAGATTTGAACGATAGCGCCCGCAATCGACCTATTCCGGTTGATGTGTATTGGTCGAGAGCTGCGACAGCCGACAAACCGACGATCGTCTTTTCTCACGGCTTGGGTTCCGTCCGCACGGATTTGCGCTATTTAGCCGAGCATTTGGCGTCTCACGGCTATGTGGTAGCAGCTTTAGAACATCCGGGCAGCAACGAGACGAACACCAATGCTGCGATGGCGGGGAAGTGTCCGTTGCTAGCTCCTCAAGAGTTTTTAGACCGTCCCAAAGACATCAGTTTTGTACTCGACGAACTGACAAAATTGAACCAAACTGATGATAACTTGCAGGGGAAAATTGCGATCGACCGATCGATAATAATTGGCTATTCCTTCGGCGGCGCTACAGCCTTGTCCGTGGCCGGCGCCGAACTGCAATTGAGCGGACTCAAACAAAGGTGTCAAGGGGACTTGATTGGGTTCAGCTTAGGCGAAGGCATTCAGTGCGCCGCGGCCGGATTGCCCGAAGAACGGTATCAATTGCGGGATGGGAGGATTAAAAGGGCGATCGCCATGAATCCGATCGCATCATTATTATTTGGAGAAACGGGCTTAAGTAAAATTAAGATTCCCACATTAATAGTAGCATCTTCTGCCGACAAAACCACTCCCGCCTTAGCCGAACAAATTGCCGGCTTTCCGAAAATTCCATCTCCTAAATGGCTAGTCGGTTTTGTAGGAGCAACCCACTTAAGCGTCAAAGATCCGAGTACAACTTTAAACCAAGTTCGCCGACCCAGCACAGAAATTACCGGCGATGAACTTGTCGGCGACCAAGCTGTTAGCATACGCAATTATATTAAAGCTGTAAGTTTGGCTACCGCCGCTCAACTAACTGCCGAAGCTGACAAATATGCCGTCTTTCTAACACCAGAATACGCGCAATTTGCTTCTACATCGGCAATCCCGGTGCGGCTAGTAACAGAAATTTCCCCGGAAATTAATACAGTCGTGCAAACTTTTATTCAAAGGAATAAGTAGTGATTAGTGATTAGTGATTAGTGATTAGTGATTAGTCATTAACTAATATGATCTCTGGTCAATTACCCGAAATTAGGTAGGGGCGGGTTCACCAACAATATCTGCCAATAATTGACAATCTCAAAAACCCGCCCCGGCCGGGATATTATGGTCAATCGATCGGACATGATATAATATCAAATCCGGTGACATCGGAATTGATATTACCCACAGTCAGGACACCGCGCCGTGCCGTTTTCCTACAATTAATCGGGCGATGGTTACATCTTTCATCGAAGAAGATTGATGATTTTGGGGTAGGGAAACGGCACGGCCGCGTCCGAGATTGCTGAGGTCTATTTTTCTTCTTAAGCTGTTTCTGATATTTTTTGTCCGTGCAGGGGCAAAATATAACCAAGCGCTTTCACAAACTCTACTCCCCAACTGCGATGCCTAAAAAAAATCTTATCCCGCTATTGCTTCTGTTGGCAGCCCTGTTTACCCTTTACGGTGACACTTTAACTTTTCTCCCCAAACCTGTAAGAGATACTAGCGTGGCCAGTCGAAAGTTCTTCGTCGGGTTGTGGCCAGATTGGTTGAGGCCGAGAGATTTCAACGAGAAAAGGCAACAGGATATTGAGAAATTGCAAAAAAGTCCTAGCCCGAGTCGATAGTTTTGATCTACCAGCGAGAAACCCGGTTTCTCTAACAATACTTAGCCATTTTCTTGTAGGTTGGGTTAAGCGAAGCACAACCAAACATGACGATTTTAGATTTTGGATTTTAGATTTTAGATTTTTTATCCCATCTCTAATCTGTAATCGATTAAACTTGAGATTTGAGATTTTCCCATCGGTAAGGTGTGCATTGCACACCCTACAGATAGAGGTTAGGCGTCCAGGACTGTTTTAGATTTGTCCTCCCATCTAAAATCTAAAATCTAAAATCTAAAATTGATTAAGCCTGCTTTTTCAACCAGCTAAACATAGCTCGCAAATCTTTACCAACTTCTTCAATAGGATGTTCTGCTTCCTGACGGCGCATGGAGGTAAAGCCCGGTTTGCCGGCTTGGTTTTCGAGAACGAATTCGCGGGCAAATTGACCGGATTGAATTTCGCTGAGAATTTTACGCATTTCGGCGCGGGTTTGATCCGTGACGATGCGGGGGCCGCGAGTTAAATCGCCGTATTCTGCGGTATTGGAGATGCTGTCGCGCATTTTGGCGAGGCCTCCTTCTACTACTAAGTCAACGATAAGTTTAACTTCGTGCAAACATTCAAAATAAGCTAATTCCGGTTGGTATCCGGCGTTAACTAAAGTTTCAAATCCAGCTTTAATTAAGGCGCTCAAACCGCCGCACAAAACTACTTGTTCGCCAAAAAGATCGGTTTCTGTTTCTTCGCGGAAAGTGGTTTCAAGGATGCCGGCTCTGGTGCCGCCGATACCTTTAGCATAGGCCATTGCCCGATCGCGCGCTTGACCGGAAGCATCTTGATATACTGCAAACAAACTCGGAACACCTTCCCCTTGTTCGTAAGTCCGTCGCACCAAGTGTCCGGGGCCTTTGGGGGCAACCATTACTACGTCTACATTGGCAGGGGGAACAACTTGGCCGAAGTGAATGTTAAAACCGTGAGCAAATGCTAAAACATTTCCTTCAGAAAGGTTCGGTTCGATTTGTTCTTTGTAAATAGTTTTTTGAACTTCATCGGGCAATAAAATCATGATGAAGTCAGCAGCGGCGGCTGCTTTGTCTACCGGGTGAACTGTTAAACCCGCGTCGGTTGCTTTGGCTGCAGATTTGCTACCGGGATACAAACCGACAACGACATTCATGCCACTGTCTTTGAGGTTAAGGGCGTGGGCGTGTCCTTGGGAACCGTAGCCGATGATAGCCACAGTTTTGTTGGCTAAGAGGTCTAGGTTCGCGTCGGTGTCGTAATACATACGGGCCATAGTGCTTGTCTCCTGAGATGCAAATTGGGTGATTGACTGCAAAACTCTCATTTTATCAAAGTAGGGTACTTTTTTTGCAGAAATTTTTCAGATTAAGATTTGGGCGGGGGAAAATAAAAGGATCTCGCCCTGAATTTAGCAGGGTTTCTCGCAGAGTCTGCGATCGTCAAATATAATTGTCAATAGCGTGCTGTGCTTTTGGAAAAACCTCACATCTTGCACCATTCTCAAGAACAGGCTTTTCGGCCTGTTCCACAAAGAGTGAATTTTGTTGTGGAACAGGCCGAAAAGCCTGTTCATAAAAAGCTTATTGAGAATGGTGCAACATCTCAGAAAAACGCAACTAACTAACTTTTTTAAGATGAAAATAAAAGCAATACATCATGTGGCGATTATTTGCTCGGATTACGCAGCGTCGAAGAAATTTTATGTAGAAGTATTGGGATGTTCCATTATCAAAGAAACTTTCCGAACCGAGAGGAATTCTTACAAACTAGATTTGCGAGTCGGAAACGGCGACACCATCGAGCTTTTCTCATTTACCCATCCTCCTGAAAGAGTTAACAATCCTGAAGCTTGCGGTTTGCGGCATTTAGCTTTTGCAGTTGAGGACATAGAAGCATCAGTTGCTTACTTAAAATCCCAACAAGTAGAAGTAGAAAACATTCGCCTTGACGAGATTACAGAAAAACGGTTTACATTTTTCAGAGATCCCGACAACTTACCCTTAGAAATCTATGAAATTTAAGGATTATCCCGATTTTGTAAAGTCGCTCTTAAGTCAATATGTGGGGTGTGCATTGCCCTAAAAACTGCATGATTCATTCCCAATCTAAAATCTAAAATCTAAAACCTAACATTGTATAATGGACTATATCATCAGAAACACAATCACGATCGGATTGCCTGCTTTAATGCTATTTATAGCCATAGCAGCTACAGGGAAAACAGGTGACGCAGCCGTTTGGTCGGGTTTGGTTAAAGTCGGCGGTTCCTTTGGTATGCTGATCGGTTTAGGTGTGTTGGTATTTGTAGGATTTGTTGCAAATTATTTTAGTTATTTTGTGGTAGATAGCTTGCTGGTGAGATTTTATCAAAAGCGGCGAGTGTTGGGACAGGAAGAACAACTGGTAACAGAAATTGATAAATTGCTGATTACCAACGACCTCAAAATCAAGCTCAAATGGGCGGTGATGCACAGAATACCCAACAAAAACCTTAGTTTGAAGTACGTAATTTTAAAATGGTTTATTATCGCAGCAACTGTAAATACCGTATTGTCAATAGTCGGTTATCTGGGAGAATTCAACATTTTTTTTGAATTGAGTTCTCATTTTAAACTACAATATCTGCTGGTTGGTTTCTCTACTTTTATATTCTTCGCTCTCGTGCGCTCAAAAAAAATATGGTGGCTGGTGAGCGCATTTTGCATTATCATTAATTTGGCGGAAATTGTTCCTTGGTATTTTCCAGCGCCAGCATTTGCAGGAGCAACGCCCGGACACAACTTGCGGATTTTGCATTCAAATGTTTTAAGGAGTAATCGGCGATATTCTGAGGTGATCTCGCTGGTTCAAGCAGAACAACCTGATATCGCGGTTTTTGTAGAAGTCAACTCAACTTGGGCAAAACAGTTATCGGTTTTAAGCGAGATTTTTCCTTACTCTTCTACCCAGCAAGAATCTGAGAGATTTGGCAGTGCAATATACAGCAAGCTGCCTTTAGAAAATTCTTCGGTTAAAGCCTTTTCAAATCAAAGAAAGAGCTTGTCGGCGGATGTTAAATTTCAAGGTAAAATCATTTCTCTGATTCTTGCTCATCCGACTGTGCCAGTCAAACAGGAGAGTTTTATCAATCGCAATAAACAGCTAGCAGCCATCGGCGAGTATGCAGCCCAAGTAAAAAATCCGCTGATTGTGGTTGGGGATTTAAATACCACAATGTGGTCGCCATTCTACAAAAATATGGTAAAAACCGGAAATTTGCGAAATGCGCGATCGGGCTTTGGCATTTTACCGACTTGGCCGACTTTTATGCCGCTAGCTTATATTCCGATCGACCACTTTCTAGTCAGCAAAGAAATTGGTGTTTTGAAGATTCGTACTGGCCGCAATGTCGGTTCGGATCATTTGCCGTTAATTACAGATTTGGTCATTTGAAGGAAGTTAAAGCAGTGACTGATTAGAAATCGGATCTTTCATTATTTTTAGGAACGGGCAAGATGCCCGTTCCACAATAAAACTGAATTTTTGTGGCACAGGCCGGAAAGCCTGTTCTTCCCACAATAAAACTGAATTTTTGTGGCACAGGCCGGAAAGCCTGTTCTTCCCACAATAAAACTGAATTTTTGTGGCAC
>NZ_JAUBUJ010000010.1:0-23614 GCF_036705405.1 Microcoleus sp. B13-B6 | reverse complement strand
AGGCCGGAAAGCCTGTTCTTGATGATTTGACAGTGCCATGAAACCAATCTAAAATCTCAAATTATATAAGTTTTATTCTCTCCAATTGTGCTTCTAAGTTATCGATTAAATTATTTACTAACTGTAACTGGTACTGCTGAACATTCATATTTAATGGCTCTTTGCTTTCTTGAAAACAGATAACTTTTCCGGCGATTTCCTTGTAGTGTTGCAGCATGGAAAAAGTATCGGTACTGAAGCGAGCGAGATAGTTTTTAGCAGCCTCGCTGCAAATTTCCGTTACTTGATTTAGATAAGCTTCTGACGATTCAGGCGGCTTTTCATACCCAGTTCTTTTATTCAAAATATAGCTAGCACCGCCGACTACTGCGGCTCCCACAGGCCCGCCCAATAGCCAACCTAAGCCGGTGGCGATCGCCACTGGAGCCACTTCGCCCTCGTTCGACTTTTGAGCTGGAGGTGGTGGCGGATCCGGTAAACTGACTTGCGGGGATGGAGGAAAGGAAATCAAAAGTGCGATCGGCTGTTCTTTATCAAAGAACTCGCAAGCTTTATTTACCCATTCTGCGATGGTTTGCTGCTGATGTAAGACCTCTCGCTCAAATTTTAGCTTCCACGCATCAAAACTCCCTTCCTGGAGCGACAGCGCCATTTCCGATTGATACCGCTGCAAAAGTGTGGGCTGGTAAAGCCAAATCTCGAAATCCGAAACGCTGGCTTGAAAGCCTTTTGATATCAGTTTTTCGGCTTTTTGTTTAATTTCAATTTTGTCTTTGTGCTTTTTTTGACCTGCGACTATTTCTGCGGTGACAGTTTCAGCTTTGGCTCGGAGAGATTGGCAAATTTTAGTAGCTATAGCTTCAATTCTGGGCAACTTAACTGCTAATTGTTCCTGTTGATCTGCTACAATACTTTGCAAAGCCGATTCAAAGCTGGCAATTCCTGTAGTTTGGGCGGCCGCCACATCTCCTTTCAGCCTCGCCCTCAAAGCCGGCAAAGCATCGACGCGGTAGATATTGCTGATATTGTTCGGCAAATTGGAGCGAAAACTTTCGGCAACAAACAACAACCGATTGTAAACTTGTTTTTGGTCGTCTGGTTCGAGTAGATTGAGAAAATTGGCAACAAAGACGACTGTGTTGATGTTGCGATCGCTCAACCAATCTCTCAAGTTCTCCCGTTCGCCTAAAGTCATCAATTTGCGAGCATCTAAAACCTGCACAATTAAATCAGCCGTTAGCAATTTATCCCGAACCAAATTATCCTGTTCTTCGCGGTCATTGGTTCCCGGCAAATCCAGCAATTCCACACCGGTTTGCAGGAATGGATGGGGACAATAAACATTAACGGCGGCCACATCATCCCGCATTTGTCTCGCGTCGTCAAGGATGGCATAGCGTTTCAAAACATCAGTCCCCGGTTCGCTAATTTCCGTGCCGTCTTTCAGGGTAATTTTTGCGTGCAATTCCTCGCCGTAGTTGACATAAATGGCAGCACCTGTAGTGGGCACGAGGTCGATCGGCAAAGCACGATTTCCAAGCAAAGCATTGAGCAAAGTTGACTTACCGTAATTAAACGGGCCAAAGACAGCGATTTGAAAAGTTGGTTTGGCGAGATAGTCGCAAATTGAGGTAGTATCTCGATACAGTTGGGAGTTTTTATCCAGTTCGAGAATACCGAGTGCTGATTTGAGATTGTCGGTCAGGTATTGATAAATTTCGGGTTGTTGCATATTGTTGTTTTATTTCATTTAGTTAGCTGTAGGTTGGGTTGAACGAAGTGAAACCCAACATTTTTTGTAGATTTGTTGGGTTTTGTAGATTTGTTGGGCGAACCGAAGCGTAGGGTTCGTTCCAAGGGCCCAACCTACATATATTATAAGCGATCGATCGAGCCTCATATTACTTATTCTCGTGAACCTGTAGGAGGTTCAGTAAATTCTAGTTAGTTCTAATAAGTTTTCTGGGAAGAGAGACAAGAAAACTTTCCCAAGGCGATATGCTGGTCCATTATTAGGACTCCAAGCATCCAACCACTTGTATTTTCCTTGATTCCAGCCTTCAAACACCCACCTCGATCCATCCAAACCCCAAGACAAATCCCAAGTAATGGAAGGCCAAAATTTATTCTCATTGATGGCTGTCAGTAATTCCAAAGATTTTGCTTCTGTGAGCATCCAAGGCTCTTCACTCCCTACCTTGCTTCCTACTTTTGTAACAGCCTGCAAGCAAGGTGTACTCAGTGTATCTCCCCAAACTCGAATGACTAAGCTGGGGTGAAAACTAGGTAGATAAATAAAGCGATAGGCAGTTTGTACCTTCTCCCGATCGGTGCAATTTGATAAAGGTGGCTCTTCAAATGCAGCTAATGTATTTGAATACCTGCTCTGCCTAAACTGCATTCCTTGTACTTGTTTATGAGAAAAATCTGGGGGAGTAACAATATAGTGTTGATTGATGAGGTCGATCCCCCAATCTCTATTATCATATCGAGAAGAAGCCAGATCGTACAATGCAGTATTTCTGTGTTCTATCTGCTCAATTCTTAGAGCAATTTGAAGAGCTTGCTTGTATTGCTCTTCTGAAATTTTTTCCTCTATCACTGCAATAACTCTTGAATGCCCTAGCAGTTCTTCAGGCAATAATTCATGGGAACGATCGAGCTTCCTCTCTAATTTTTTTTTAACCAGATGGACTAATATTCTATCTCTTTCTTCTATATCTTTAATTGTTTCGGCAACCAAAAGTGCCTCTTGCCAGAGATAATTTTTCTGATTTGGTTCTTGGATGAGATTGGCAATTTCAATTAAGGTAGCTGCCTTTGTATAGCCATTTGTCAATCTTTGAGTAATTTCGATCGCCTCTTGAAAACGACCTAGTTGCTTAAGTATATCTATCTTTTCAGGGCCATCTGGCAGATTTTGGTTAAGCCTGTTGTTCAGCAGCTTTTGATTAATTAGGGTTGCCTCTTGCCACAAGCCCAAGTTTTGTAGCAAACAAACCTTATCATAGCTATCCGAAAAGTTTTGGGTAAGTTCTAAGGCTTCCTGATAAATTTCCTGAGCTTTCTCATGGCGATCGACAAGTTCAAACTGTTGAGCCATGTTGATAAGTCGGTTGATTTTGGCAGAGCTGTCTTCAAGGGCTTGAATACTTTTCAAGTTTCTTTCTAATCTCTCTAATTTCTGTGAAACTTTATCATTATCCATATTTACCCCCTAATGTCTGCATCTACTCATCCACATCCTTAAGCCCCTTCTGCCGCAGGCTCCGCACCATGTCAATTTTCTTGCGATCATTCCCAATCTTGGGTCAATAACAACGGTAATTAGACTGGGGGATTAGAGCGTGTTTTCAAACTATTCTGTAGGTTGGGTTGAGGAAGGAAACCCAACTACAATTTAAGCTAATTTCAAGTTTGAAAACACGCCTAGCTTCCCGCCGATGCTAGGAAACATTGATATAGCGATTCAATACTCTGCGACTCTGCAGAAACATCAGCATCCAATTTTTTCAACCGCTGCGATTCAGCCTGACAATTAATCTCGCGAGATTCCTTTTGAGCCAGCAAATTATCTAACTCAGATTTCCGAGAAGTAATATCAGCATTCATGCGATCGCCCACTTCCCGCCCATAAACATCAAAACACTCTTTTACAGCATCATGAATCGGCTGCCACTGCTCTTGAGCCACCTGCGGCAGATATTTCACTAGCTCTTTTTTCGCCGCTTTCACCAACTGTTTATGAGCTCCGTCTGCTTGCAAAACCCCAACACCCATCCCCAATAAAGCCAAGTACAGCGGCCCCAAAACAATCCCCGTCAAACTAGCAAGAATCGTACTGACGCTCAACACAGTGATTAAGTTGAGCAGGATATTTTTCCAATCAAAACCCGCTCCGGCCATTGCTACTCCTGCCAGATTTCCGGTCGTTAAGGAGAACAATCCCATCGCCCATTTTGCCCAACCTGGGGAGTTATCTTCGTTCGAGTGGCTGACTGCTGCTGGTATTTTTTGTCCCGTCAGTTTTTCGGTAATTTTTTCAGTCACTTTCGTGTAAGATGCTCCGTAATTTGCGGCACTTTTCGATAGCTGCGAAAAGGCTGAATTCATTTCTTGTTCGGCCGTGAGAGTCCAAGCTGCTAGTTTGTCATTGATGTACTGCTCGAATGCTCGTTTGAGCGATGCTTCAAAAGCTTCTCGCTTGCCTTGGCTGAAGAAATCCAGAAATCTCAGTTCCGGTTGATACCGTAAGAAATCTGTTTCAAAGGTATTTTCTAAGTTGAGAACGTAGGTGCGAAAAGAATCTGCGATCGCCCGCGATTTACTATCTCTAACTTCGCTAATTTCTTGTTGAAATTCATCGCGAATCTGAGTCAGCTTTTTAAACTCCGGCTCAACTGAATCAATCTTTTCTTTCAACTCATTGACATCGCGATCGAGTAATGGTAATCTGCGCCCAACAGCTTCGCGGACACGAGCAGAAATTTGACGCGCCAAAGTCCTCGCCGGACGCAATTCCGAAATCGCCCTTTCCTGCGTCAAAAACGTATTCAGTGCCGCCATAAACTCTGGAAAACCAGTTCCTGCCAAATTCGCATCCGGGTTTTTCATCCGCAACCGGAGCGCCTTAATTGAGGTAATTGCAAACACTCGCTCGTCGTAAATGTCGTGGCCTTCTGTTAAACAATATTCAGCCAAATTAGCTTGAAAAACCCGCCGCAGTTTCCCTTCTGCTTCTGCCAATTCTTCAGGATCATCCGGGTCAATCAAACTTTCCCGCACCTGATCCCAAGCATTTATCAGGAAGAAAATGCTCAATCCGCGACCTTTGATGTAATTTTCTAGATAGCGTCTTTCACCCATTGTACAAGGCTGAGTTGCCCTGAGCACAAACAAAATAGCGTGGCAGTTGTTGATGTAACCGAGAGATAATTCATTGCGGGCTTCTGTATCGTTCAGTCCGGGACTGTCTACTATTTCTATGCCTTTTTCCAGCAAAGGTAAGGGATATTCTACTACGGCGCAATCGATATCTGGAAATGCTGGTTTCTTTTCTTCTTCTAAGCGTTTTGCCTCAGCGGGGTCAATTGTGTAGTTCTGTTTAAAACTTTTAAAATCTAGCTGTTTTGGGCTTTTGCCGTCATTGAAATAAACTGTGACTTTTTTTTCCGAACCGTAGCGCAAAATCGTCAGCAAAGCTGTACAGGGATTTACATCGCTGGGCAGTAAGTTTTCGCCGATTAACGCATTGAGAAAAGTGCTTTTACCGCGTTTCATGTCGCCTAGCACTAGCAGCCGAAAGACTCCTTGGCGCAAGTTTTTACTGGCGACATCAATGTCGGCGTTGTCTGTTTCTAAACCGAGTTTTCCCGATGCTTCTCCTCCTGCTAATTCTGATTGGTTGATGGCTGTGGCGATGTTGCTGAGGCGAGTGGCAATTTCTCGGCGCACGGCGGCTACTCGCTCTAAATCGTTGAGAAAGTTGCTAGTTTCTACTTTAAGGTTCATGGGGTATTTCCTGAGAGTTTCCTGCTTGAGCTTTTTAAATTTTGTCTTCTTCAATAAACATTTTGTAAGCGATCCAAGCAATGCCTCCAACTATCATGGCGGCTGCCAGCCAAGATGCTATGCGAACTGCAACGATAACAGCAATGACAATGCCTGTAAATTGAGCGGCTGCTATAATTTTTCGGCGCCACTGTTTGAGTTTGCCGTTAACTTGGCTGTCTGGTTCTTGGTACTTGCTTGTTAGATGTTCGGGCACTGAGCGGTCGATTTCGGCTTCTAGTTCGCGGAGCCGAATTTCTTGTTCTCGCTTCCGCAGTTCTTGTTCTTTGCGCCGGAGTTCTCGGGATTTGTTGTCAGGAGAATTCATAAATTTTAGCCTGTTTTTCGCTGGACAAATGTGTTATTTATTGTCACTGTTGCGGAGCGATAATACCAATTTAATGTGAAGTTTCACATATCTCGATCCCCCTCGCATACCCCCTACTCCCCCTGATCGTTGGGGAGTATGGGTTGACTTTGAGAAGAATCTTGTCCCCCCCTTTGTAGGGGCGGTGCCCCCGTGCCCGCCCTCTTGGTTAGGGGGGATCAGATTCTACGGGGCCTCATAAAAAATTGGTATAAGTTCTCTACGACTGTAACTCACATTTTCCCCCATGTCGAGAAATGTTAAGAAATTGTAAAAAGGGCGATTCCCTACGGGATATAGCAATCCTAAATCATTTGCATAATTATTGTAGGGGCAATCCCACGCCCGGTTGCCCGATAGATAGGTGGTAGGCACTCTTAGCACTACCCCTACAAATTTATCTGAATCATTTAGGATTGCTCTAGCTACGCTTCACGACTAATTAAGCCGATCGCCCTAGGCGCTAGACTAGCGGCTGCAAATCATCAATAGCCTTCGGGCCCGATAGTAGTGCGATCGCACTCGGCTTCCGACAAATCAACCAAGCGCGATCGAAATAAGTTGCAGCCCGCTAATTGAGCTTTGCTTAACTTTGCTTTCTCCAAATTAGCTCGGCTTAAATCCGCATATCTCAAATCGGCATTCGTCAAATCTGCATTGTACAAATCCGCACCTTGCAAATTGGCTTTCTGCAAATTAGCACCTTGCAAATTGGCGTGACGCAAATTTGCTCTTGATAAGTTGGCTCTTGATAAAGTTGCTTCCGACAAGTTAGCTTGATAAAGTTGAATGTCGCCCAATTCAGCATCTTGCAAATCAGTTTTATAAAGATTGGCTTGAGTCAAATTTCCGTAGGGCAAATAAGCTCGCCTCAGAACGCTACCAGAAAGATTTATTTCTGTCAAATCTGCTTGAAACAAGTTATGTTCACTTAAGTCAACGGCGTTAAAGTTTCGCTGGCCCTCAGCATACTGAGCAAGCAATTCCTCAGCGCTTAGCTTTTGCATTTTCATTCCTCATGACGACAGCTACTGCAGCCAATCCATAACAGTAATTAATGGTTATTTTTCTGCGTATTTATACTTATGTCTCTTATTATGTTAAGCTTGTGTAACAACAGTCGCATTTTTTCTAAGATTTTTTTTATATTTGTAAAATTCTGCCTTGCTCAACCAGTAAGCGGTTAGTAATGTCAAGATCGAGAAACCAAAGCCAATCCTCTACTGAAATATGCCAGAACTTCCTCTCTCCATTGCTCAGCACTACCACGAACGGACAAAATACGACCCTGAAACCATTGCTGCTAAAAGTAAACAGCTAGATTGGACAGAGCAACCTGTTCCTTTCAAAGAATATAAAATTGGAGCGTATTTTGACCTCAAGCCTTATCTAAAAGACCCCTCCGAGGATGCCGATGCCGATCCCGATGCCGCTTGGTGGCATCGGTTATCTAGCTTGTTGCTGTGCAGCTACGGGTTGACGGCGAAAGTGCAGACGGTAGACGACAGCTACCTGTATTTGCGATCTGCACCGTCGGCGGGTGGACTCTACCCAGCAGAGGTTTATTTAATCTCCCGTGGCACTGCCCAGTTGCCGGCCGGACTCTACAATTATCAGTGCAGAACTCATTCACTTGTTCATTTTTGGGACAGTCAAGTTTGGCCGACATTGCAAGCAGCTTGTTTCCAGTCGCCAGCGCTAGAAAATACCCAATTGGCGATCGCCATTACCACTGTTTTTTTCCGTTCTTCTTGGCGTTACGAAGACCGAGCTTATCGGCGAATTTTTCTAGACACTGGCCATTTATTGAGTAATATCGAGTTAGCTTGCGCCGTCAACGATTACCGACCTCACCTGATTGGAGGATTCGCCGACGAAGCTGTCAATGAATTACTCTACATCGACTCGGAGCAAGAAGGAGCTATTTGTGTAGTTGCTTTAGCCGACTTGCTAGATATTGACCAAAACTTGCCTAAATTTAAAACAGCTTTGCCCGGAAACACCACGACAGATTACCCAAAAATTTCCGAAGGTCAACTGTTAAAATACCTCCACAAAGCCACGCATTTAGAATCAGACCCTACCGGATCTGACGGCTGGAAACTGGATGAAAGTGAAGGGGAATTAGAGGATAAATACAACTTTCCATTTTGTACTAAAGTTTCGACGGTCACTCCTTCGATTCCTTGGGGAGTGAACCTGGAAACTTTAGAAAACACTATGCTCAAAAGGCGTTCTACCCGTGCTTATACAGGTGCTTCTTTGAGCTTGGGCGAACTGCTAGCTATGCTCGATTTTACTTACCAGCCCCAGCACTATATTGACCAAGGATTAGACGGTTATCCAGACTATTTCGATTTAAGTTTGATCGAGACTTTTATTGCTGTTTCGGGAGTGCATGGGTTAGAAGAAGGCTGTTACTATTACGCTCCGAAAGCTCAAGAATTGCGGCAAATTAGGTTTAAAAATTTCCGCAGGGAACTGCATTTTTTGTGTTTGGGGCAAGACTTGGGCAGAGATGCGGGGGCGCTGTTGTTTCACACGGCGGATTTGAACAGGGCTGTAGCAAAATATGGCGATCGAGTTTACCGCTATTTGCACATGGACGCGGGTCATTTGGGCCAGCGGTTGAATTTAGCAGCTATACAACTGCGTTTGGGTGTCAGCGGTATCGGGGGCTTTTTTGACGATCGCGTCAATGACGTTCTCGGTATTCCTGCGGGTGAGGCTGTGCTTTATATTACAAGTCTGGGAAGACCTCGATCGTAAGAATTACTCCTCAGTCAGCATTAGTCAGAAGGCAGAAGGTATCCTAAAAAAACCAACTCTGCTCGCGAAGCCGCTGCCACGCTTTGCGAATATGTTGAGGCTTAAATAGTTCGCTCTTGCGAATGTTCCATTCGCGTACAAGTTCGATCGCTCTTTCGGAATCCTCTGCTGCTTCCCTATTTTCCCTAGCAACCCAGTGAACAGTTGCCAACAGTTCCATTCCGTAAGGAGTTTCAAAACCATTAATTAACCCGCTCACACGCTCTAGTCTAACATTAGCATCGGGGGCATTTTGTAAAAAATCCCGCGCGGCTATTTTACCTTCAGACAACACATAAATTTGTGCCTCTCGGCTTCTGTCTCCATAACCTCGAATATAATGCCCTTCCAGCTTCTGTAAAACATGATTGAGATTATTTGCATAAGGCCCGTACTTTTCTTTCACATACTGCAATTTTAGTGGTTCACCTGCTACCTGAAGAAAATAAGCTAGCTTTTGAATTTCCAGCATTGTCAAGCGATAGCCAGGAATTCCGTACAATTCGAGCAAGCTAATAAATAAGGCACGAGCGCGAGTCATTTGGGGTTTTTCGGTAGCAATCCGCATTGAATCAGCTTGCGGAGTAGCCTGGGGTTCAAATAGCAAAACTTGCACATTTGGCAGTTCCGAAAAAGCTGATTCAATTAGCGGTTTGACTGTCTTCCAAGACAAGCCACCATTTCCGCAGCCTAGCGGAGGAACGGCAATAGAAGTGATACCTAATTGCTTTACTTCCTGAATCAAAGCTTTTAGTCCTGTTTGAATATCTTCGACTTTTGATTTGCCTCTCCAGTGACGTTTAGTTGGAAAATTAATAATGTATCGGGGATTAAATAGATTGCCCGAAGATACTACAAACATTCGGCCCGGCTGCACTTCACCGGCGCGACAAGCCTTTTCATATTGGCGGAAGTTTTCGGGATAAGCCTGCTTGAACTGCAAGGCAATTCCTTTGCCCATAATTCCCACACAATTAACTGTGTTCACTAAGGCTTCTGCATTTGCTTCTAAAAGGTTGCCTTCCTTGATTTCAATCACTTTTATTTCCTACTATTTATTTCAATAATACCAATCTTTATGCACTCTTACGGGGGTTTGATCTGTAAAATTTTGTAAAATATTTTCTACTTGTGATTGAATTGTATAATCGATTACGCCGATTTCTGTGATTAACTCCCAAGGCAAAAAGTTTCTAACTAAAAACTCGGCTTGACGCCTGCGTTTTCGGTCGTTGTCTTCATTTGTATCAAACCAATAACGAGAGCCCATAACATCCCAGTCGATCGCACCTAGATAGTTGAGGTCGTCAAAAAACTCGGTAAATGTCATGACTGCATGACCGTCAGTAAAAACAAAATCTAAACCCCTAATGTCTATCTCAAATACATCAGAAACTAGGTGAATAACTGGTGCTTGACCTTGAGTATAGTTTGGTACATTCCCCTGATTAATGGTGTATAACATCGGAGATCGCGGTGCAAAATAAAAGGGAACATAATCGTGCAGTACGCCACCTGCACCGCAGGGAACGCCAATTCTAGCGCGACGATCTTGGATGTTTTCATAGGCGATATTAGTATAGTTAGTTTCTGTCTCAAGCATAACGTTGTAAGCTAACAATCCACCTTGAGAAATAATAGATTCTAGATTGTCAATGGGGGTAATGTGGTAGATAGGTAATGGCACTGCTGTTATCTGTTTGCTGTTTCAGGTTTAACACTATAATATCTGCTTGACCGTTCAAGATAAACAATCTTTTACCATTGCTATTTGCCAATGCAAAATCTGCTAAATATTCTGTCGAGCACTGATTCTGTCACTTCTTCGCCCGTAACTTCTCCCAATGCTTGAATTGCACCGCGCAAATCTATTGTCCAAAAATCTAAAGGCAATTTGTTGCTAATAGTATCTGTGCATTGTTCCAGAGAAATTTTAGCTTTAGTTAACGCCGCTGCTTGTCGCTGGTTGATTGCTAAGTCTGAGTTTGCTGCTTGCAAATTTCCCCTGCTAACGGCATCTAAAATTGCTGTTTCTAAGTCTGCTATGCCTCGATCGAGGGCGGCGGCTGCGGCAACTATTGGGTGAATTTCTGAGGAAAAAGGTAGTTCGGGGATGGTTTTTACTAGGTCGATTTTGTTGATAATTATAATTAGCTGGCGGTGCTTTACTTGTTCGTAAATTTCCGAATCTTCCTCTGTCCAACCAGATGCCGCGTCAATTGTCAACAACACTAAATCGGCTTGTTTTGCTGCTGCGCGCGATCGCTCAACGCCAATTTTTTCTACCTTGTCTTCGGTTTCTCGAATGCCCGCAGTATCGAGCACCTGCACCGGAATGCCGCCCACAACTAGCTGCGATTCAACCACATCGCGCGTCGTACCGGGCAAATCCGTGACGATCGCCCGATCGCTCTTACTCCACGCATTCAACAAACTCGATTTTCCCACATTCGGCCGCCCAACAATCGCTACTTTCAAACCGGTTCTCAACAATTCTCCACGATCGGCAGTCGCCAAAATTGTTGACAATTCCTCCAAAACATGATTTATTTCCAAATAAGTTTTAGCTTCATCTAAAGGCGGCAAATCTTCCTCAAAATCAATTCTCGCCTCAATTTCTGCCAGCACGTCCAAACAAGTTGTTCTCAATTTGCGAATGGGCTGCGCTAATTTTCCCTGCAAACTGGCCAAAGCACTTTGTGCAGCAGCGGGCGATTTTGCTCCCACCAAATCTGAGATACTTTCAGCTTGAGTTAAATCAAGCCTCCCGTTCAAAAAAGCCCGCAGCGAAAACTCTCCCGGCTGCGCCAATCTCGCCCCATGTTCCAAACACAACTGCAAGACTTGCTGCACGGCCATAATGCCACCGTGACAGTGAAATTCCACCACATCTTCGCGAGTAAAAGAACGCGGCGCTTTCATGATTAGCAGCAAAGCTTCATCGACTAATTCTTGAGTTTTGGGGCGGCGGATGTGACCGTAAAGAATGCGGTGAGACTCCCATATTTGCCGTCCTGGGGCGCGAAACAGAGTTTCGGCAATTTTTAAGGCGGCGGAACCGGAAACTCGCACAATGCCGACGCTGCCTTGTTGGGGAACTATGGCAGTGGCGATCGCTGCGATCGTTCCTCCTTTTGTTAATGATTCAGACATTTTTATTGTTCACACATTCAAAAGTTCTCTCAATTTCCTGTTTTTGAGTATCAGGCAATTGCTTCTCGGTATTTGAGAGTATAAATCTCTAGTTCGTCATTCAAAAAATTAAAATAGTCGCCCTTTAGGGCAAAATGCACCAGTTTCCGGCTCGAAGCGTAGGAGATATTTGGTAATATTTTACCTAGAATCGCTAATTGTGCGTCGGCTGCGAGAGACCAGATAACTTGAATTAGGGATTCAACCACTTGTACTTTCATTTGACTGACCTCCGGCTTGGTTGTTAAATTATACATATCTCATTGACAGGATAAACAATTTCAGCATTTTTTTTCTAAAATATTAGAAGAGCGTGGCAACAGCGATGGACTTGGCGAGCCAATCCGAGCGCCAGTTTTGCCAGTCAGTCGATTTTAGATTTTAGATTGACTCCACAGCTCAATCTGGGAACTTGAACAAGAGTCTAAAATTTTGGGCGTCTCACGACTCCAGTCGGAAAGCAACTATCCGTTTTTGGGTAGGAGTCACGGATCGATCGAACTTAAATTACTCAGCCACATATTTTGGCTAATCTGATTTCATGCGATAATGGAAAATTGACCGAAAGAATCCAGGATACAAGCCCCCGGATTCATCCGTGGAGAAAGAAAAAACCTGTATCCGATGAAACTTGCCCCCCGAATTTATCTGTGGGGTCAATGGTTCAATCTAAAATCTAAAATCTAAAATCTAAAATCGATTGACAGGGTAGAGGGCAAAGCATGATTGGTCAACTTCTAGACAGACGTTACCGCATCATTAAAGTCACAGACTCAAGTGAGGTGGGAAAAACTTATCTAGCAGCAGATACTCACCGTCCCGGGTATCCGCAATGCACGGTTAGAGAAATGCGACTCCCCGGCACAAGTTCGCAAACTCCAGAATTAGTCAAAGTTATATTTCAAAGAAACGCAGAAATAATTGAAAAATTGGGAAAACACGACAAAATTCCCGAATTATTGGCGTATTTTGAGGAAAATCAAAGTTTATACTTAATTGAAGAATTTATTACCGGCCCACCTTTAAGTCAAGAACTAATACCCGGTGAACCTTGGGATGAAGACCAAGTAATTGGTCTGCTATCAGAAATATTAGAAATTTTGGTGTTCATACACGAGAAGGGTTTTATTCACCGCAGAATTCAACCAGACAGAGCGATCCGGCGCGAGTCAGACGGCAAATTTGTATTGGTAGACTTTAGCTTAGACAAAGAAATTAACCCGGAATTTGCTAACTGTCATTTGTTGTCGCAAACTTCCCCGAACTCTGTTAAACGGCATGAGGCAAAAAAACAGGATTTGGCGGCTCAGGATTTATACGTGCCGATCGAGCAATTGAGCGGCAACCCCCGTTACAATAGCGACATCTACGCTCTAGGTACGATCGCCCAGCTTGCCGTCACAGGACTCTCACCCAACGAACTGAGTGCCTTAAAAAACAACAAAAACGAAATTCCCTGGCGAAACCGGGCAACTTGTTCGGCAGCCCTAGCAGATATTATCGATCGCATGGTGCGCCCCGACTGCGAGGAACGCTATCAAGAGGCCGCCGAAGTTTTAGCAGACCTCAAACAAATCGCCGTAAAATTGGAGGTTGAGCCGCCGCCAGCCACAATCATCACGGACGCTATGAGTCAACCGCGAAGACAAAGCCAAACCAAACTCCTGCTGTTGGCTGCAACAGCGGCAGCTTTAATCTTGACAGCACTGATAATTTACTTTTGGCAGAGTCAAAGTCCCGCGAGGGCAAAAGAATTGTTAGCCCGCGGCGTGGCCAAGGCCCAGCAAGGTGACACAACAGGCGCGATCGCCGATTATACTCAAGCGATCGCCCTGAATGGCAGCGATGCGGAAACTTACTACAAGCGGGCAAACGTTCGCTACGACATGGGCGCAACCGAGCAAGCAATACAGGATTACACGCAAGCAATTAAAGTCAATCCTAGCCACAGCAAAGCTCTCTACAATCGAGGTATGGCCCGCCTCGACATCGGCGACAAGCGGGGGGCCGTGGAAGATTTCACCCAAGTAGTGCGACTCAATCCCAGCGACGGTGAGGCATACTCTCAGCGGGGTTTAGCCTACTACGATTTGGGCGACTACCGCACAGCAATAGAAGACTACACTCAGGCAATTCGGCTCAGTCCCAACGATGCTACAGCTTACAGCAATCGGGGTTTAGCTCGATCGGCAGCAGGGGACAAAACAGGAGCAATGGCAGATTTTACTCAAGCCATTCAAATTAGCCCCAAACAAGCTGGCGTATACTACAGTCGTGGTCGAGCCAGGTTTAATCTGGCAGATTATCAAGGAGCAATGGAAGATTATACTAAGGCGATCGAATTGCAACCCGATCTCGCTGATGCTTATACCAATCGGTGCAGCGCTTACTTGAATTTGGCCACCTACGACAAAGCGATTGCAGATTGCACCGAAGCAATTCGCCTCGCTCCAAAAGATGAAGCAGCTTACAACAACCGCTGCATTGCTTATCTGAATTTAAAACAATTTCAAAAGGCCAGCGAAGATTGCAGTTTGACGATCGGACTCAACGGCAACAATCCCAAAGCATACAGCAATCGAGGATTAGCTCGATCAGCTTCGGGAGACAAGCAGGGAGCTTTAGAAGATTTTACTCAAGCAATTCGACTCAATCCCAGCGATGCAGTAGCATACAGCAATCGCGGTACTATTTACTCAGAACTCAAAAATTACCCTTTAGCAGTTGAGGATTTCGCTCACTCGCTGCGGCTCAACCCCAACAATGCTAGCGCTTTTTACAGCCGAGGCCTCGTCCGCCGCCAACTCAAAGACCGTGCTGGGGCGATCGAGGATTTTCAGAAAGCTGCAACCCTCTTTCTAGAACAAGGAAGAGCCGATGGTTTCCAAAACGCACAATCACAAATCAACGACCCTAAATAAACTATTAGTCACCATTCAGATGTTAAAAAAAGAAGGAAGAAGGAAGAAGGAAGAAGGAAGAAGGAAGAAGGAAGAAGGCCAAATTACCAACTCCCCCTTACCAACTCCCCCTTACCAATTCCCCCTTACCAATTCCCAATTACCAACTCCCCGTTACCAATTCTCAATTATAGATATGAACATGGTTGGTCAACTTTTAGACAGGCGTTATCGGGTAGTGCAAATTCTCAGTTCAGGAGCTTTTGGACAAACTTATTTAGCTGTCGATACTCGACGCCCTGGCCACCCTCAATGTGTAGTAAAACAACTGCGCCCTCCCAGCAACACTTCCACAGTTCTCAAAACAGCTTACCGCTTATTTAAACAAGAAGCAGAAATATTAGAAAAGCTGGGAAAACACGATCAAATTCCCTTTTTACTCGCTTATTTTGAAGAAGGAAATCAATTCTACCTCGTCGAAGAATTTGTGCCCGGACACGCCCTAAATCGGGAAATTGTGGCCGGTCAACCTTGGCGGGAAGAACGAGTGCTGGCTCTGCTGGAAGAAGTGTTACAACTTCTCGCCTTCGTACACTCTCAGGGAGTGATTCACCGCGATGTTAATCCCTCCAACTTAATCCGCCGCAAACCAGACGGCAAATTAGTTTTAATTGACTTCGGCTCGGTTAAAGAAGTTGCAAATCAAGTCAGCGAGCACGATACAGAATTTCCGCGCACCATTGCTACTGGAACTCCGGCTTATATGCCGATCGAACAATTTCAAGGCAACCCGCAATTTAGCAGCGACATCTATGCAGTCGGGATGATGGCCGTCCAAGCTATCACGGGTTTGCCCGGTACGGATTTGCCCAAATTGCAAGATCCGAGTCCTTCTCACACGGGGGAGATTGTGTGGCGAAACCGAACTCAATGTTCTGTGGGATTAGCCAATATAATTGACAAAATGGTCTGTCACCAATTTGGCAAACGCTATCAATCTGCTGAGGAAGTTTTGGTAGCTATCCGCAAGTTGAGACACCGCCAAGAACCGGGGAATAAGGCTCACAAGAAAAGTATTTCTCCGAGGTTACTGTCTTCGGATAGTTTTTCGTCACGTTTTGGAAGTCGATTTTGGTTGATGATTTTGGCGGGCTTCGGGGCGGCGATAGTTCTGCTATTTCTGTTTAGTTATTGGAGACGCCCGAATCCGATTAAAGCTAAGGAATATTACGAGCAGGGAGTGGAAAAGTCTCGCAATCAAGATGCGGAGGCAGCTTTGCAGGCTTTTAATAAGTCAATTCAATTGAATCCTAACAATGCTGAGACTTTTTATAGGCGTGGTAATGCTAATTATGATTTAAAAAAGTATCAAGAAGCAATTGCGGATTATTCTCAGGCGATCGCTCTCAATCCTAAATATTTTCAGGCTTATTTTAACCGCGGGCTAGCCCGTCACGATTTTAACGACAAGGGCGGGGCGATTGAGGATTACACTCAAGCTGTGAATCTCCAGCCCAATGATGCTGATACATATTATGAAAGAGGAGTTGCTTATTTAGAAATGCAAGATTACAAGGCGGCTATTCAGGATTTTACCGAAGTAATTCGGTTGCAGCCGAACCTTGTTAAAGCTTATCATTCGCGGGGATTGGCTCGCGCTGGGAGCGCAGATTTGCAGGGGGCGATTGGAGATTATACTGAGGCAATTAAACTTGATGCTAAGAATGTTGATGCTTTTTACAGTCGGGGGAGAGCTCGCTTTCACCTAGGAGATTATCAGGGAGCTCTGGCGGATTATTCTCAGGTAATTGCGATCGATCCCAAGAGTGGAGATGCTTACGCTAATCGTTGCAGCACGCAGTTGAATTTGGGAGCGCATCAAGCGGCAATTGACGATTGCACTCAGGCAATTTCGCTGAGCGATGAGGATGGGGTTCCTTACAACAATCGCTGCATTGCTTATTTAAATTTGAAGGATTATCCGAAAGCAATTGCCGATTGCACTCAAGCGCTGACAGTGAATCCGAATGATTTTAATGCTTTTAACAATCGTGGTTTAGCTCGCAGCGCAGGGGGTGACGCGCAGGGGGCGATCGCAGATTTTACAGCAGCAATCGGGTTCAATCCCAACAATGCTGAAGCTTACGCCAATCGGGCTAAGATTTATCAAGAGTTAAAGAATTACAATAGTGCGATCGCAGATTACGTGCAAGCTATTCGGATCAGCCCGAATTATGCTGCTGCTTACTACGGTAGAGGCATGGTTCGCCGCTCATTGGGAGACAAAGCAGGAGCAATTAGCGATTTAGAAAAAGCCGGCAAAATGTTTCTAGATCAAGGACTTACCGGCGGTTACAAAGATGCACAATTTGAGATTGAAAAGCTGAAGTAGTCAATCGATTTTAGATTTTAGATTTTAGATTTTAGATTAAAGAATTGAAGCATTGACTTGCGCGAGATAAATACGTTCGGCAAGTTTCATCGGATACAGGTTTTTTATTTCACCGGTCCTGATTCTGCTTTCGGAATGAATCACGTGGCGGGTATCCTGGATGCTTTCGGTCATTAGTCATTAGTAATTATTTCTCGATGTTATATTTTTATCGGTCAATATTTTATAATCTCAGATTGCTCCGGGGCTGGTTCACGCTAATCTTTAATACTAACAGAAAATGCAGGTAAACCAGCCCTTACGCGCTATTAATTCAAGCTATTATCAATCAATTTTCTGGGTCTTGAAGTCGTTTAACCAATTCATAAAACGGTTCCCAATTATCCTCAATAGCTATGGCTTCCCAAACAGCCTCAATCGTCGGTCTCAACAGCGATTGTTCGGGATTGTGCCTCCGCAAACAGTCCGCCATTTTGTCCATATCATCCGCCGACAAACTTTGCAAAACGTGATAATAAAACTGTCGCCAAGGTGCTATCAAGTCCGCCGGTTCCGCCTCAGCAAAAATTAGACTAGCATCATCTCGCCAAGTGCGATCGAACTGTCTTCGCAGTTCAAAAAAGAAATCGTGATAGGCTACTTGAGACTCCGCCAGCATTTTAATTGTCACCTTCAACAACTCATCTCCCTCAGCTTCGGGCAAATCCTCAAATCCCAATCTCTTGAGCATCAACTGCCGATAAGCTGCATTATAATAATCGCCAAACTTGGCCAAACCCGCATCCATATCAGCTTGAGGAATCGCCGCTGATAGCGGTTGCTGAAGCTTCTCTAAATTGTCCCTACAAATCAACGGTTGATTGCCGTAACAATACAGACCGTAATGGTCGAAATAAGCTGCTGTAAATTCCGGCTTGTAAGTTGGGATAAAAGCGAAAGGCCCGTAATCAAAACTTTCTCCAGTAATCGACATATTATCAGTATTCAGCACAGCGTGGCAAAATCCTCCCGCCATCCACTGAGCGACTAATTCAGCTACTCGCTTGACTAAATCTGCATAAAACAGGGCGTACTTTTCCTGCGGCGAAAACCCCCCATTGGTTGCTTCTAAATGCAGTTCTGGGTAGTAATATTCAATAACAAAATCTAAAAGTTTTTTAGTTAAATCCGGGCGGCGGATATAGTACAATCTTTCAAAAGTTCCAAACCGGATGTGAGAAAGACTGAAACGCACCATTACGGACGATCGCGTCGGAGAGGGTTCGTCGCCCCGCCACAAAGCATCCCCAGTTTCAACTAAACTAAAACAGCGAGATGTCCGAACTCCCAATCGATGCAAAGCTTCCGCAGCTAAAACTTCGCGAACTCCCCCTTTGAGAGTGAGTCTACCGTCACCGCCCCGCGAGTAGGGAGTGCGGCCGGAACCTTTAGTACCGAAGTCGTAAAGTCTGCCGTCAGTCCCGCGAACTTGGCCGTATAAGAAGCCTCTACCGTCGCCTAAATTGGGGTTATATGTGTTGAATTGATAGCCGTGATAGCGGAGTGCGAGAAAGGGGCGGACGCAGTGAAATTCGCCGAACGCTTCAATAAAATGTTGGTCGGTTACTTGTGCGGGGTCTAAACCCAATATCGGCAATAATTTGTCGTTGCGGAAGCGCAGAATATGCTGCGGAAAATCGGCCGCAGGGACTTCATCAAAATAGTCGCCGCCGAGGGATTCGAGGGCTGGTTCGTAATTGAGGGAAAGCAAAGGATTTGACATTTTTCTATTTTATCTTCAAATTGGCTATCACTCCAAATTATATACGGGTAAGGTCTGCACTGCATCGGTGTCAACAATTGCCTCATACCCTTTGTCTCCCTCGTTTATAGCCGAGTTCGATACCCCTCGCATCCCAGCAGGACTGTTTCATTTTAAAATTTTAGCATAGCTAAAGTTTGAGCATGAAACATTAGTTTCTTCCTCGAAGGCTAAAAATTTTTACTGTTAATTTTAGTGCGAGTTAAATTAACCGTTTTCCTTGCTAAAAATGGAGTTGATCTCATATCCGATTGACCATAATATCCCGGTCGGGCGGGTTTTTGAGATTGTCAATTATTGGCCGATGTTGTTGGTGAACCCGCCCCTACCTGATGAAGGGTAATCGACGGGACATGATATGAAGTCTTAAATTTTTTAAAGTTAAGTGGGATTCACCACCTAATATAGTAATCTAAATCATTTGTGAATTTCTTACTCCCTCCCCACGGGTTCGGGGAGGGTTGGGGTGGGGTCAAAAAAATTACAACTCCTACAAGGATTGCTATATACCTTTTCCCCTATTTAAAATTGGTCAACACCCCGTAAATTGCCCAAATCGCCATTGCCCGCAAATAGTGACTTGCCCGAAAAGTCCCCCCCGCCGTAATCGCTTCCGGCGTGCGAAACTGCAACCCATTTTCATAAATCTGCTTCACCACCGCATCCGTCAATTTAAATGCTTTCTCCTCCATTCCCATCTGTACCAAAAAAGCGGCCAACCCAAAATTAATCCCCGTCCAAACTTCCAAAGGATGAGTTGCATTGGGATTTTCCGGCGAACCGTTCAGCATCACCCCATTCGCCGCACCGAACTCCCCCTCATTGAACTTCAAAAAGCAAGAATCGTACACAGTTTCTAAAGCACTGACTGCACATTCTGGCGGCACAATATCCGGTAATCCTAACAGTTTCGCGTAAAATTGACCGCACAGTTGGTCGGCCATCACCACTTCCGAGTTACTCTCGCTGTCCAAACGGTAATATTGACCGTTCCACAGTTTTTCTTGATAGCTGGGTCTTGCTTGTAGCAGCCAACTGTGATATAATGCTATCTTTGCTTGAGGGTTAGGAATTATTTCCGGTGCTGCATCTTCCAAGATTTCGCCGATCGCGATCGCAGCCTCCAGCGCCGCCAACCACAAACCCCCGCAATACGCACTTATCCCCCGCATTTGCCAGTCATCAAACGTCTGATCCGGTGCTCCCGAATTTTCAGGAATTCCGTCCCCATCCTCATCAAAAGTTTTCAGATAAGCCAAAGCCTCAACAATTGCCGGCCAACACTCTTGCAAAAACTCACAATCTGTACTGGCAGTCAATAGGAAATCCCGATAAACCTGCAACACAAAATCGCAAGGCAAATCCTTCCACAAATTGCAATCTTGATAGCTAGTATAATTCGTTTTCTCCCAAGGATGTTCGTTAGGAGCACCCAAATCGTGTGGCGTCGCACCGACAGCTTTTCTAATAGCCGAAGCTTGATTCCAGCCAATAATTCTCGGCGTATCGTCTCCTGCAGAAATTGCCCTAGCGAACGCTAAAACCACCGACTTTTCCAAATCCGGCCACAGCATCAACAAAGCAAAAGAACCGTAAAGCCGCACGTCCAAACTTTCGTACCAGCGGTAATCAATGCACTCCAAAACCGCAAATTGACCCTTCGGATCGCGTTCGTCAGCCGCACTCCAAAGAGTACCGCCGTCTGTCAGGGCGTATAACTCATTAAACAGCGCCATTTTAAAACTGTCTGACAAATCTTTTCTTTCTAAAATCGGTTTTTGCCAAGCTTCAATATTTTCGCGCCAAGTATCCGAATGCTTCATTGCAGTGCGAATAATCGGCCAAGCATTTTTGCCGTTGCGGCCGAAGAAATCTGTATAGCGACGGTAGTACCAAACTCCTGATGCAAACTCAGTAACGGGCAAATCCCAAGCTATAATAAAGGGAATTTTGCGAGTTTTTCCTGGTCGAATAGTAAAGCGAACTGCGATCGCACAAGCCAACTGTTCTCCTGGGGCTGCTGCTGTCTCGTCTCTGTCATCCAACAAGAAACCTTCAGCAGAAAAGTTGCGCCAAATATCGTCCCCATTCCCCGCCGGGTTCCAGCGAGTTTGGTAGAATACTTCTACCGCCGGATTAGTAATAGTTGCGATCGCCCATTGTCCATCCCCCTCTTGCGGTTCCTCCTCAGCAGTCAACCGCGTCATCACGCAACCTATCCGGTGAAAATCTTCCACCAACAAATTAAAATTTCCGGCACTTTCTCCCCACCGGGATTGATAATCATAAAATGGACTACCATCATCTCGAACCATCACTTTCTGCGACTTATTGGCATTAGTAAACCAACCAACAATATTCTCCCAAGTCAGCATAATGCTGAGAGTAATCGGCGCATCTGTAGGATTGTGCGCTACCCATTCAAACATCGCAACTGGGTAACTGCTTTCCTGATAATTCTTCGGCAAAATTGGCGAAAATTGCTCGCAGCTTAATTGAGCATCAAACACATTTTCATAAACAAACCAACTGCGCGGATACAAAGCATGATAAGTCCCAGAATTTGACTCTTCCCTTCTTCCTTCTTCCTTCTTCCTTCTTCCTTCTTTTGGATACCATTTCCAACTAGATAAACTGCCATCGGTAGGCGGTTCAGTGGACAGTGCAAAAGCTTGTTTCTTGCCTTGAGTTTCTTCAAAAACGCTGAACTGACAAGCGGGCAAACTGCGAAAAATGTGCTCGCCGCCGTCAATGTGCCAGAGGTTGAAGTCGCCGCGGGACGATCGCCCGATGCAGCCGGCACCGAAGCCGCCCAGAGGCATTCCGTGCCAGGGGCCATCGTCGAGATTGCTTGCGTAGCGGACTGTATAGGGATTCTCCCAACCGAGGCCGATGGGACGTTTCCAGGTGTGCGGGGGGATGTTTGGATTGGATGTGCGATCGTTATTCATGTGATTAATCTTAGCGCTCGATCGAGCTTGACAATTTTTTTTATTTAATTTTAAACTTTTATCGATCGAACAAACCCCGATTTTTCCGAAGATTGTTGACTGTTGATTGTTGACTATCAAGCAATTGGTTTCAGGTTCGCCGACTTCATCAATTTTCCCATCTAAAATCTAAAATCTAAAATCTAAAATTTAAAATCGCTTGGGTGCTCGCCTAACGGGGCAAAATATCATCTAACCGAAGTTGCAAGTTCTTTAGCAGAGGAGAAATAATCGGTTGACCGATGCGAAATTGTTGCTGCGTGTAATCTTGGTCAATCAGTTGGCAAACGGTGATAGTAGGTTGTTTAGGTTTACCGATAAAAGCCACGCCTCCCAATCCACGATAATCAACTATCCAATATTCTGGAATCCCTAAAATAGCATATTCTTCAACTTTTCGGGCGTAATCTGTTTCCCAGTTAGTGCTGACGACTTCTACCACCAATTTAATAGATCGTCCCAGCGTAATCACAGGTTCTCTTTCCCAGAGAGGTTCGCTGACAATAGCGGTTTCATCTAACACGACAATATCGGGACGGCGGGCAGTAGCTGCATCTGAGAATGGACGGATCAAACAAGTGCGGGGAATGAACCAAGGTAGTTTTTCGGCTGCGATGGCGATGCCGATTTGAGTTGCCAGTTTACCGCTGACGGTTTCGTGTGGGCCTGTGGGTTCCATGTCAACTAATTCTCCGTCAGCGAGCTCGTAGCGGAAGTTGTCACAATATCGATCGAGGAATGTTTCAAAAGTTAAGATTTTTGGCGCAGTGTAAGCCATTGGAAACTAATAGTTTTTTGCTTTATTTTAATTACTGTACTTTAGCATTCTTGTCAAATAAAACTAACCCGGAGATCCCCCCTAGCCCCCCTTAATAAGGGGAGTAGGGGGTGGGACAAGAAATATTCTCAAAATTCCCTCAACTAATCAAATCCCAAATCAGAACCTTTCCCCGCGTGAACCAAAGCCAACTTTTCGTAACGCTTAGCGTGTTCCACCAACTCGCCTGCTTCTTCCTCAGAGACATCCCGCAGGCGTTTGGCAGGCACTCCCGCAACTAGCGTGTGAGGGGGAACGTCCTTGGTGACAACCGCCCCTGCACCGACGATAGAGCCTGTGCCCACCCTCACTCCATCCAGCACGATCGCCCCAATCCCGATCAGGCAGCCCCGTTCAATGTAAGCTGAGTGAATCACGGCTCGGTGTCCCACTGTCACGAAATCTTCCAAAACAGTCGGTTGCCCTGGATCACCGTGCAGAATTGCTCCATCTTGGATATTGGTACTTGAGCCGATCGCAATTCGCTCTATATCCGCCCGCACCACCGCCCCGTACCAGATACTAGCGCCCGCTGCCACCTCTACCCTGCCGATCACAACAGCGCCTTCAGCGACAAAAGCCGCTTGGGATAGATCAGGCAAGGGCCAATAGGAAGGAAGTGCAGGCAGAGATTCGTTGAGATTGCTCATTTGTTGGTCGATCGTTATACTTCTAGCAGATTAGCTGGTTGTTGATACGGGATATAATAAAAGTATTTGGGTGCGACTCGTTTAATCCAAATGGATAAAGAATATCCAAGGACGATTAGCCTAACCCTCTGGTTAGTGTAACTGATT